>JANYDO010000320.1 GCA_025363605.1 Candidatus Kapaibacterium sp. | reverse complement strand
GCTCCCGCACTTTATTGAGCGTATCAAGACCGTGTGTTCGGCAGGAGCGATATTTTCCAAAGAACAGATTATCAACATCGTAGGACACATCGAATCTCTTGTCTCTAAAAATACAAATCAATCACCCGAAAGGGAATAACTCTCTTGGTAAAGAATATGTCTGCTCTCGAAACCGCATTTGCGGCGCACAATGCGGATATTGTCGTGATGAATCGAACATATTTTGCGGAGTATTAAATTTTGCACACTCTCTCTTCGTTCACATTCGATGTGGTTATCATTGGCGGCGGCGCTGCCGGGCTGATGTGTGCTGCCGTGGCGGGCAAGCGCGGTCGGAAGGTACTCCTTATCGAACACGCCGAAAAAGTTGGCAAAAAAATTCTTATCTCCGGTGGCGGGCGCTGTAATTTCACCAATCTACACACTTCTCCGGCGAATTATCTCTCCGAAAATCCTCATTTCTGCAAGTCGGCACTGTCGCGCTATACACCGCATGATTTCATAGCGCTTGTGGAGCAGTACGGCATTGAGTACCACGAAAAAACGCTCGGACAACTTTTTTGCAATGACTCTTCGCGCCACATCGTACAGATGCTGGAAAGCGAATGCAAGGCGGGCGGCGTGGAATGTTGGATTGGATGCGATATTCAAACCGTTACACACAATGCCGATAGTACGTTTACCGTGAAGACCGCACGGGGCAATGTTTCTACCGAATCGCTTGTCATTGCCACAGGTGGACTTTCTATTCCGAAAATGGGCGCAACGGACTTTGGGCAGCGCCTCGCAAAGCAATTCGGCTTGCGCCTAACACCGATGAAACCAGCTCTTGTTCCTATCACCACCGATGAAGCTGCGCACGGCTTCAGCGCAATCTCCGGCGTTTCGCTCGATGCCGTCGCTGAGTGTAGTGGCACTGCTTTTCGGGAAAATATCCTTTTTACGCATCGCGGCTTGAGCGGTCCTGCAGTGCTGCAAGCCTCTTCCTATTGGGAGCGCGACGAAGCGATGCTCTTCAACACCGCTCCCACACTGGACTTTGAGCAGCTTTGGCAAGAACACCGCTCATCGAAGACGACACTGAAAAACGTTCTGGCGCAGTATCTTCCCAAGCGCTTTGTGGAGGCATTTTGCGACGTGTATGCTCACGAGATTGCCAACACGACCTTCTCCAATCTTCCCCTGAAGGACTATACCGCTCTTGCAGAGCGCCTTCAGGCATGGAGTATCATACCAAACGGTACCGAAGGCTATGCAAAAGCAGAAGTAACGGCAGGCGGAGTAGATACAAACGAGCTTTCATCGAAAACAATGGAAAGCAAGAACGTGCACGGTCTTTACTTCATTGGGGAAGTGGTGGACGTTACCGGATGGCTCGGAGGCTACAATTTTCAGTGGGCATGGGCTTCGGGCGTGGCTGCGGGGCAAGCGGCGTAAGGAAGGCTTTTTCGCCTGAAGCGAAATTCTGGTGTGATTTCCTCACGAAATAATCGTAATTTTGTTTGCTGTACAGCTTATCCTTTGCACAACAGCCCTTCTCATTGTCCTCAACGCCCATGAAAATTGTCTTTTTCGATGCTCACGCTTTTGAGCAAGAATCGTTTGAAAGCGCTAATGCTGCGCTTGGTTCGGACAAGCACGAACTGGTGATGATTAAAGCAAATCTGAACACCACAACCGCCGACCTTGCTCGTGGAGCCGATGTGGTATCTATTTTTGTGAATGACAACGCCTCAAGCGAAGTCTTGGAAAAACTGAGTACACTGGGCGTACAACGGCTTGCACTGCGCTCTGCCGGCTTTAACCATGTCGATATGAAACGCGCACAAGAACTGGGGTTTCGCGTGGCAAATGTGCCTGCTTATTCGCCGTATGCAGTTGCCGAACACGCCGTGGCGCTGATGCTGGCGCTGAATCGCAAAATCGTTCGGGCAAGCAATCGCATTCACGATTTGAATTTTTCGCTGGACGGCTTGGTGGGCTTTGATATGAACGGCAAGACGGTCGGTGTGGTGGGAACGGGGAAAATTGGAGCGATTGTGACGAAAATTCTTCACGGTTTCGGTTGCAAACTGCTTTACTACGACGTTTTTCCGAACACAGCCCTTGAGACAAGCTACGGCGCACAGTTCACCGATTTGGATGTGCTTTGCCGTGAGTCCGATATTATCACGCTTCACACGCCGCTTACGCCGCAGACAAAGCATATCATCAGCGCTGAACGCATTGCGCAAATGAAACGCGGCGTTATGCTCATCAACACCAGTCGTGGCGGGCTTATCAATACGGCAGATGCTATCGAAGCGCTGAAAGCCGGACAGATTGGCTATTTGGGAATTGATGTGTACGAGCAGGAACAAGGAATTTTCTTCAACGATTTTTCTGACACCGTGCTGCAAGATGATATGATTGCCCGTTTGATGACGTTCCCGAATGTTCTTATCACCAGTCATCAAGCCTTTTTGACCAATACCGCTTTGCACAATATCGCCGAAACAACGCTCGCCAACATCAGCGCATGGGCGGCGGGGCGCAACAGTCCGAATGAAATTAGCGCATAACTTCAAGAATTATCAAACACATCTCAATTACCCAAACACATCATTCAACAGGAGAAACAACAGATGGAAACCGCACAAAAACTTGCATCTTCCGAAGTCGTGGATTTTTTGCCGCTCAACGGCACTGATTATCTCGAACTCTACGTCGGCAATGCCAAGCAAACAGCATATTACTACCAAGCGGCTTTTGGCTTTGAATGTATCGCTTACGCAGGACCCGAAACGGGCGTACGTGACCGCGTTTCCTACGTTCTGAGACAAAGCAAAGTGCGCCTTATCATCACCGGCGCAACGAGTTCGGATTCGCCCATAGCCGAACACGTAAAAAAGCACGGCGACGGCGTAAAAGTGATGGCGCTGTGGGTGGACGATGCAGAAAAATCGTTCTACGAAACGGTTAATCGCGGCGCTACGCCTGCCACACCGCCACACACCTTACGCGACAAAAATGGCGAAGTCGTTATCGCTTCGATTCACACCTACGGCGAAACGCTGCACACCTTTGTCGAGCGTAAGAACTACAAAGGTACGTTTATGCCGGGCTATGAGCCGCGTGAGAGCTTCTTTCCCGTTACGCCCGTCGGACTCTTACACGTTGATCACTGCGTGGGGAACGTCGAACTGGGTGCGATGGACAAATGGGTGAAATTCTACGAAGACGCGATGGGCTTCAAATTGCTCATTACTTTCGACGACAGCGATATTTCGACGGAATATTCCGCTCTCATGTCGAAAGTCGTTTCCAATGGCAACGGCTATGTGAAGTTTCCCATTAACGAACCAGCCGAAGGCAAGCGGAAATCGCAGATTGACGAGTATTTGGAATTTTACGAAGGCGCGGGCGTACAGCACATTGCCATCGAAACGAAAGATATTCTTGCGACCGTCGGCGAACTACGCAAGCGTGGTGTAGAGTTTCTGACCGTGCCGGAGACATACTACGAAGACCTGCTAGACCGCGTTGGTGCGATTGAGGAAGACTTGCAACCGCTCAAAGATTTGAACATCCTTGTTGACCGCGACGAAGAAGGCTACTTGCTTCAAATTTTCACAAAGCCGGTGCAAGACCGCCCGACGATGTTTTTTGAAATCATCCAGCGCAAAGGCGCAAAATCGTTCGGCAAAGGCAATTTTAAAGCGCTGTTTGAGGCGATAGAGCGCGAACAGGCACGACGCGGCAATCTGTAAAGAAATACTACATGAATAAAGGCTACTCTTGGCATCACATATTATGTCGGGGTAGCCTTGTGTATTTTTGGTAGCGTCATAGCAATAAGCTCAGTTCGCTTGATGAGGCAAAGTAACCGTAAAGGTTGACCCTTCGCCAAAAGTACTTTCCGCACGAATACTACCACCATGCAGCTCCACGATTTGCTTGGCAATAGCTAATCCCAGTCCCGTGCCGCGAATTTCTTTGCCGTCGGTGTCGCGCTGCTTGGCGCGGTAGAATTTCTCAAAAAGGCGTGGTAAGTCGCTTACAGGGATGCCGATACCTGTATCGGCAATGCTGACAGATACTTGCTCTTTGTCGTGTGAAGCGCGAATGGTAATTGAACCGTCCGGTGAAGTGAACTTGACGGCGTTAGCAAGGAGATTGACGAAGACTTGGGTGATGCGGTCGTTGTCAAGTGCCAGAAATGGAAGCGTCTCGGGTGTGTAGTCGTGAGTGATGGTGATACGCTTCGATTCTGCTTCGGTGGCAATGATATGCGTGGCGTAGTCAAGAATCTGCGCTATGGAAGTTGGTTCGGTGATAAGCGACGTTTTGCCGCTTTCGATACGCGAAATATCCAGCAAATCCTCCACAAGCCTCTCCAATCGCCGCCCGTCGTCCAAAATAATGTTCAGGAATTGCGTTGCTTTTTCAGGAGCAATGTTTGGCGAGCGTAGGAGTGTTTGTGCAAAGCCGATGATAGAAGCAAGCGGTGTGCGAAGTTCGTGCGACACTTGGGAGACGAATTCGTTTTTCATGTCATTGAGTTTGTGCAGCGCGTCGGCGTGTTGGCGCTCCCGGTCGCGTTCAAACTCCATGCGTTTGATAGCGGTAATATCACGTCCCTCGACAATGAAAAAATCTATTTCGCCGTCGGAACTGAAAATTGGCTTGATGGAAAGGTCAACCACGGCACGTGTGCCTTCCAGATTGACGATTTCGCCCGTATAGCGCACAAATTCTCCACCGGAGGCGCGGTAGAGTCCGGTTTGCAGCTTGGAACGGGCTGCTTCGTCTGCCCAGCACTCCAAGTCCCAGAGCGTTCTGGCAAGTGCTTGCGAGGCAACAACGCCAGTGAAATTGACGGCAGCTTGGTTGATTTCTAAAATCACACCCTCGACACTTACCAGAAAAATAAACTGGAAGGTGTTATGAAAAATAGCTTGAAAACGTTTGCGGAGGTCTATTTCTGTGGGTGCGTCGTGGAGCGCCATCGTGCCTACGTCATCGTGGAAGAAAGCAATTTCTTGGCGGCAAGATAGCATTTTTATCGGAAAGGAAGAAGGGCGAAAGAAAAGAAGGGCGAAAGAAAAGAAGTGATAACGCTCAGTGTTCAGTACTCACGGCTATGTGCTGTTTCTTGAAGGCTTGACAAAAAAATAACGCCCAAAAAGTGTACGGGAGGGTTTGTTTGATGCAGGGTTAGTTAGGGCGTACACTTTTCGGGCGTAAAGGGTCGTAGCTTCTACAAGTATCGGTATTCAGACGGGTTCGTAGCTTTGAAAGATATATGCAAGGGAGGGGCAAGCATAAGCACCACAGCGAAATATCACTGGGAGCGCTATCTCCAAAAAAAAAGCCGCGAACCCTCTGAAAACCGTGCATCATTGCGAGAGACAAAGCAGGGGAGACGCGCAGCAATGATGCAGCAGAGAGACGAAACAATATGAGATTATCGTAAAAAGAACAATCGCAAGGCTAGTCCGGGAGGTAATTCTCTTTGTGCTACACGCCTTGTTGAGAACGATTACCCCAAAGGTTGTGCCAGAATACTGCAAATCCTGTAAGATGTTGTTTGATAGATATTTAATCGGCTTGCTTTTTTTTCTCTCGGCAGTCGTAAACGTGTTCCAGACTGAGAGTGTGTGTCTCATCTGAATCATTGTGGAACAGTCTATTATGGAACAGTCTTTCTGTTCGATTCTTCATCTGGAGCATAAAAAAGCCTACAACAGCAATGTGTGTAGGCTTTATTTATTTTGGATGTGAGTTTTATTCAGTCGTTCCGCCTATACTCTATCGGGAGAGTATTAGTCCTTGTGCTCATGTTTGCCGGTTTTAGCATCGATCTTACAAGCGCCGGTGACTTCATGGAAACGCTCATGCAAGGCGGTCAGTGATTTTTTCACATCATCATCACTACCTTTTGCCGCGACGAGATCGGCAAGTGCTTTTGATTCTGTCTTGAGTTTGCCGAGGAGTTCTTTAATCTCCGGCTTGTCGAATTGTTTTGGTGGTTTTGCATCCGCCCATTTTTGGGCTTTATCCGACATCTCTGTAGCACGCGCTTTAATCGGAGCGAAGTTGCCTTCCTCCATCGGATGGAAGGTTTTTGCCATGACTGCATGGAAAGTTTCTTTTTCTTTCCATGCAGTGGTTTTTGAGCTTTTTTGAGCAAATGCAGAAACGGCAACGCAGAGGAATGCCAACACAACAATCGTATTTTTCATCGAAACAACCCTTCAAAAAAATAAAAATAGGAAATTGACAAGCCCATAAAATACGACTTTTTGAGCAGCTGTACAGACTTTTTTTATTCATTTGTCCGTGAGAGCTATCACCCACATAATGCTGCGACCTTTATTCGTCCGATATTGATGGCGGTGTAAAAATTTGATTATGATGCGAGAATTGGCTAATTTTTCCTCGAATCCATGCACCAATGGTTGCATTATTTATTTTTCACTCCACATTTATCCGCTTATACTGTATGCGTCTTTGTATTGTTATTGCTTTTGTTCTGGGGAATATCGCGTCCTCGTACGCTCAATCAGGCAGAACACCACTCACCACACCATCGGGGACACCAATTTTATCATCAACGGGAACACCTGTTTTTGCACCGTCCAGCTCTGCTTCCACGGTTCCTTATACCAATATTGCCCAACTTGATTCCGGTTTTATGCAGAAGACCTACGGCGATGCTGCAAAGCGCATCATTGCTCATGCTTTGAAGGATAGCGTAGCTTACGCACGATTGCAATATATGTGCGATACGTTTGGTTCGCGCCTGTCGGGTTCGCAAAATCTTGAGCGGGCAATAGATTGGCTGCTCCAAACAATGAAAACCGACGGACATGAAAACGTCCGTGGCGAAGATGTGAAAGTTCCGGCTTGGGTACGCGGCGAGGAATCTTGCGCAATGGTCAGCCCACGCCCTTACACAATGTCCATGCTGGGCTTAGGCGGGAGCATTGCTACTCCTGCGGGCGGTATTACCGCAGAAGTACTTGTCGTGCGCGATTTTGCCGAACTCACACGCCGCGCCGCCGAAGCAAAGGGTAAAATTGTTCTCTACAATGTTCCTTTCACGCGCTATGGCGCAACGGTGCGCTATCGCAGTGAAGGTGCTATACGCGCCGCTGAAGTGGGTGCTGTGGCAAGTCTCGTGCGGGCGGTGGCATCGTATTCCATGCGAACACCACATACAGGCGGAATGCGCTACCAAGATAGTATTCCCAAAATTCCTCATGCGGCAATTTCAACAGAAGATGCCGATATTGTTGCTCGTATGACCGAGCGTGGCGAGAAAGTGAAAGTTCGCTTGACGATGAGCGCTCAGACCTTGCCCGATGCGACCTCACGTAACGTCATTGCTGAACTAAAAGGGCGTGAAAAACCAGAGGAAATCGTTGTCATGGGCGGACATATTGATTCATGGGATGTCGGCACCGGTGCATTGGACGATGCGGGCGGTTGCTACGCAACGTGGAAAGCGCTTCAAATCTTGAAAGAGTTAGGCTTACGCCCCCGCCGCACGATACGTCTTGCGCTCTGGACAAATGAGGAAAATGGCTTGCGCGGTGGTATTGATTACGCCGAGCGGCACAAAAACGAGAAGCATATTTTAGCATTTGAGTCCGACGGTGGTATCTTCAAACCACAGGGCTTCGGTTTTACGGGTATTCCTGAGCTTTTCAAGGTTTATACGGCAGCAGCAACACTCTTGCACCCGATTCAGTCGGCAGAGGTTAAAGTCGGTGGCGGTGGTGCAGATATTTCGCCGCTGATTGCGCAAAGTATTCCACAGATGAACATCGAAATCGAAGGCTCAAAGTATTTCTGGTTCCACCACACCCAAGCCGATACGCCGGACAAAATAGACCCGCTCGACCTCAACAAGTGTGCGGCTGCTATTGCTGTGATGATGTATGTGGCGGCGGATTTACCATAATTTTTCACTGTTCACTACTCGCATGATTCCCTTGAACGAACTCCTCATTTTTGTCCTTGCCGCATTAGGCTTGGTGTTGACACCGGGACCGAATATGATTTACCTCGTTTCGCGTTCACTTTGTCAAGGGCGGAAGGCGGGGTTGATTTCTCTGGCTGGCGTTGTCGTCGGCTTCGTGTTTCATATTGTGGCAGTCTCGTTTGGCTTAACTGCTGTTTTCATGGCTGTTCCACTTGCGTATGATGCACTTAAATTCTTGGGTGCTGGCTATTTGCTTTGGATGGCGTGGCAGGCTGTTCGCCCGGGTGCGGCAATGCTCTTCGAGACAAAGGAATTATCCGTAGATTCGCCTCTAAAGCTCTTCCGAATGGGCTTTCTGACGAATGTACTGAATCCGAAAGTGGCAGTATTCTATATGTCCCTGTTTCCGCAATTTACCAGCCCGGAGTACGGTTCACTGCTCACGCAAAACTTTACGCTCGGAATAACGCAGGTAACGGTTAGTGCTTCGGTGAATATCGTGATTGTTCTGAGCGCCAGTCGTATCTCTGAATGGTTCAAAATGCGTCCTGTTTGGGCGCAAGCACAGCGATATGTGATGGGTAGCATTCTTGCAGGCTTGGCATTGCGTCTGGCTTTCAGTGAGCGCAAATAAATTTGTTATTTTTCATTCGTAATTCACCATTGACTATGGATTCCATCAAAGCAAAATTCGATTTGACGGGCAAAGTTGCCGTCATTACAGGCGCAAGTAAGGGTATCGGCGAGGCGATTGCTTTCGGCTTGGCTGAACACGGCGCAAAGGTCGTGCTCAGTAGTCGCAAGCAAGAAGCCGTCGAGGAAGTGGCAACGGAATTTCGTACAAAAGGCTTTGATGTCCTGCCCGTAGCCGCTCATGCAGGCAGCGTAGCGGACTTGGAGAACCTTGTTCAAAAAACAATGAACGCCTACGGACGTATTGATATTGTTGTGAATAATGCGGCTGCTAACCCAGTCTTTGGTCCGCTCACCAAGTGCGGTGAAGATGCGTTCAACAAAATCATGGAAGTCAATGTCAAAGGACCTTTTGAGCTTGGCAAACTCATTCATCCGATTATGAAGAAGCAAGGCGGGGGAGCGATTATCAACATCAGTAGCGTTGGCGGCATTTCGCCGGAGCCGGGTTTGGGTATTTACAGCGTCAGTAAATCTGCGCTTATTATGCTGACCAAAACGATGGCGGAGGAATGGGGCAAAGACAACATCCGCGCCAATGCTATTTGCCCGGGCTTAATCAAAACCAAATTCAGTCAAGCAATTTGGGATAACGAAAAGCACTTGGGTTATATGTTGGGTTCGGTTCCACTTGGGCGTATTGGCTCACCGGAAGAAGTCGCGTCATTGGCGCTATTCCTTGCTTCTGATGCTGGAGCATATTGCACGGGCGGTGTCTATACGGTGGACGGCGGGCATACGATTTAGTGGAGTACGATAGAGTAAATAATAAGGGATAAAGGCGACATTTGCCTTTATCCCTTATCTTTTTTATTCTACCAGCCACAGCCAAAGTAGCTTTCCTTGAATTCAAGTTCTCGCTTTACGGATCTAATTCCGAAAATTTGAGAAACGCCGACACTGCCAGTACAAGCACAAATGAAATAATAATACCCCACATAGCTTGCGAGAGTAATTTTTTGTCTGCCCTTCATATCCGGGACGACCAACGCGCCGAAACAGGAGGAAAGACCGTGCAACGAGTGTGCCGCCGACAACAGCGACGAAAAGAATAGCGTACATGGCGATGAAAAATGTATGGAAAAAGGTAACTGTTTAGGTAGGCTTTTTTTTACTAAAATTTGACTCACAAACAGCAATTTGTGTCATAAAGCGTCTGTTTTTTTACGATTCCTATTGCCGTTTTTACCAAATCATCTGGTTTTTCGGATTATTGGAATAATGGCAATAGAAAATATGCCGAAATTTAACAAAAAACGTTGATTTGCCTACCTAAACAGTTACGAACGCACAATGACGAAATGATGAAAAAATAGTTACAGATGCACCAAACACAAAAGCCGCTTCAAACACAAGATTTGAAGCGGCTTTTCCTAAAAAACTTCCAACTTATTTACCGGGAGTTTCTTTATTCGCCTTCGCTTTTGCAAAATCTCCGGCTTTGACGATAGAGATTTTTGCCGGGTCAATGTGCTTACGCATTGCGCTGACGATTTGGTCGGGCGTGAGGGATGCGATTTTTTTCTCGAAATCCTCGTCCCAAGCCAATGTGCGCTTGATGAAAAGATAATCATTCAGGCGGTTCGACAAACCCGCATCTTGCGAGCGATTGACGGTTTGCGATTGCAAATAGCCCGATTTAGCCGATTTCACTTCTTCGTCGGTGAAACCGTCTTTCAGAGCACGCTCAATCTCTTCTTTGAATGCTTTTTCCAATTTTTCGACGTTCTGCGGCGCATAGATAGCGAAGGCAATAAATGAACCTACTTTATCTAATGAGCCTGCACTAAACTGCGAACCAACGCCATAACTCAAGCCGTCTTTCTGACGAATTCGCACCGCGAGGCGCGAATTGAGGAAGCCGCCACCGAGCATATAATTGCCCAGTACAAGTGCCGGATAATCAGCATCGTCGTTGCGAATCGGCATCGTTACGCCCGCGATAAAGAACGCATTGGCTTTGTCGGGTGTTTCGAGTGCTTGGTTAATTGCCGCAGCGTCTTTGCGCTGACTCTCGATGCGCTTAAAGGCTTTCGGGCTTTTCCACGAACCAAAGAGATCGCGTGTCAGTTTGCCAATTTCTGCTTCGTCGAAGTCGCCTACAACGCTAATTTGCGCGTCCGATGCGCCATAGAAATCTTGGTAGAATTTTTTCGTATCAGCAAGTGTGAGCGCTTTTATTTCCGTTGTGCTTTCATCAACTGAGTTCGTATTTAAAATATGACCTTTGGGGTACGGCGACAAGTGTTTTTGAAACGCGACGGATGCCACGGCATTGGGTTCACTGCGTTGTGATTCATAGGCAGCAAGTGTTTCCTGTTTCAACGATTCAAATTCTTTTTCGGGGAATGATGGATCACGGAATGCTTCACCAACGAGCTTCAAGAGTGCCGGCAAGTTCTCGCGTGTTGTCTCAATGTTCGCAACAACATTTTGTCCACTTGGAAACACGGTCAAACGTGCTTTGAGACTATTGATTGCATCCTGAATTTGTTCGCGGGTTTTCGATTTTGTGCCGCGGAGCAGCATTTGTGCCGCAATCTCGTGTGTTGTGCCTTTGTTCATTAGACTTTGCTCATCGCCAAAGCGAAGTGTGATGCGGGCTGCAACGCTGCCGCCGCGCGTCTTTTTGCTCAGAAGCGCTACCGAAAGCGGTCCCATTTCGCCACCCGGCATTTGGCGTTTTGCGCGGGCTTCGATGTTTGCCGGCGAAGGGTCAAATGCTTCACCGTCAGCAATGGCGGCGTTGCCTTTGTAATCTTTCACAAGCGCCTCTACGTCAGGCGTAGCGGGGATTTCAGAGCGCTCAGGCTTTTCGGTCGGTAAGAACACGCCCGTGGTGCGGTTCGAGGGCTTCAGATAAAGTGCCGCTACGCGCTGCACATCTTCGGGTGTAACTTTGGTGAGGCGGTCGCGGCGCAGGAAAAACAAGCGCCAGTCGCCTTGCGCCATAAATTCACTGAGTTGCAGACCAACGCGGTCGGCATTGTTCAGCGTGAGTTCCACATTTTTCATCAATGCGGCGCGGGCGCGTTCCACTTCTTCTTTGGTAACACGCATTTTCGTAGCCGAATCCAGTGTTGCGATAAAAATTTGTCGTGCCGAATCCAGCGATTGTTGTACGCGAACCTCCGTCGAGAAGAACATCACGCCCGGCTCGCGCAGTTGGAACAAGAACCCGCCAACGCTGCTGGCTTTTTTCGTATCCACCAGTGCTTTGTAGAGCCTTCCAGTGCCATCTTCGGAAAGGATGTGGTCAAGCACTTCCAATGCCGGAAAATCGGGATGCGAACCGGCGCAAATGTGATATGCAGCAGCCGCAATTTGAATGTCGCCCGTACGACGAAGCGTCACAGAGCGTTCGCCATCTTGCGTTGGGTCTTCGGTGTAGGTTTTTTGCAGAACGCGCGTGGGACGTGGGATGGAGGCGAAATTTTTTGTAATGAGCGCCAGCGTCTTTTTCTCGTCGAACTTGCCCGCGACAAGCAATACCGCGTTGTCCGGCTGATAGTAATTGCGATAGAACGCTTGCAAGCGGTCAATCGGCACATTTTCCAAGTCCGCACGGCAGCCAATGGTGGATTTGCCGTAGTTGTGCCAGAGATACACGCTTGAGATAATACGCTGCAAAAGAATACTAAACGGGTTATTCTCGCCAGACTCAAATTCGTTGCGTACAACGGTCATTTCGCTTTCAAGGTCTTTTTTAGCAATAAACGAGTTCACCATGCGGTCAGCTTCAAGGTCAAGCGCCCACTCAAGGTTTTCGTCGGTTGCCGAAAACGTCTCAAAATAGTTCGTGCGGTCGAGCCACGTCGTACCATTCGGACGAGCGCCGTGCTTGGTCAGCTCTTCGGGAATATTCGTGTGCTTGGGTGTACCTTTGAACACAAGGTGTTCCAAAAGGTGCGCCATACCGGTTTCGCCGTAATTTTCATTGCGCGAACCCACCAAATACGTGATGTTCACGGTAATAGTCGGCTTCGACGGGTCGGGGAAAAGCAGAATACGCAAGCCGTTTGGCAAGCGGTATTCCGTGATACCTTCGACTGAAGTGTATTTCTCAGCCGTAGGTACTACTGCTGCCACAGGAGCGGCAATAGCTGCGGGAGTCGGCGCTGGCGCAGCAGCAGGCATCGCTGTCGTCGGTTTTGCACTTTTCTTCTGCGCAAAAATGGGTACGGAAGCGGCAAAACTTCCACACAAGGCAAGTAGGCACAATGCACGTGCAGACCGCACTACACCCTGATGGAGGAAAGAACGAATAAAGGAAACACTCATAAAACAAAAAAGAGATAGAATGAAAAAAAAGGGATTGGAGAAAATAGCAATTATATGTAAAACTTAGCCTTTCCACTTCCGCAGCATATCGCACAAGAGCCGTACACCGACTCCCGATGCGCCTTTCGGGGTATATGCGCCATCGGACGAAAGGATAGACGTTCCGGCAATATCAAGGTGCGTCCACGGCATATCACCCACAAAGCGTTTTAGAAAGAGTGCGGCGGTAATCGCTCCGGCATAGCGTCCGCCGGCGTTTTTGATGTCGGTGATGTCGCCTTTGATGAGGTCTTCGTATTCTTCGTAGAGCGGAAGTTCGCAGACGTATTCATGCGTATAGTCTCCGGCAAGTTTGAGGCGGCTTTTGAGTTGTGCATCCGTACCCATCATACCCGTCGTGACCGTGCCAAGTGCCACAACGCAAGCTCCGGTAAGCGTTGCGAGGTCAACGCAGGCTTGCGGCTTATAGCGCTGGGCATAAAGCAGCGCATCGGCGAGAATTAAGCGCCCTTCAGCATCGGTATTATCTACTTCCACGCTTACGCCATTGGTATAGACAATCACATCACCCGGCACAACAGCGCTGCCGCTGACCATGTTTTCTGTGGCGGGCACAATCCCAACAAGATTTACTTTCATACCGAGCTTGGCTACTGCCGTCATGGTGCTGATGACCGTTGCCGCGCCGTGCATATCCATTTTCATTTCGCCCATGCCTGCGGCGGGCTTAATCGAAACCCCGCCTGTATCGAAGGTAACGCCTTTGCCGACAAGCACAATCGGCTTGTCGTTTTTGCCGCCACCATTATATTCCATCACAATAAATGTCGGCGGGCGCTTGCTTCCTTGATTCACTGCCAAGAGTCCGTGCATTTTGAGTGCTTCGATTTTCTTTTTGTCCAGCACCGTCACCTTGAAGCCCGCATCTTTACCCGCTTTCTCCGCAGCATCGGCAAGTTTTTCGGGGTACATATCGTTGTCGGGTGT
This sequence comes from Candidatus Kapaibacterium sp., assembly GCA_025363605.1. GTDB lineage: Bacteria > Bacteroidota > Ignavibacteria > Kapaibacteriales > UBA4661 > PH2015. The sequence goes on along the minus strand of JANYDO010000320.1, from coordinate 7,198 downwards.
GTTGGCAAGGGCGCGGGCGAGCAGTGTGCCACCGCAAACCGTTTCGGCGTATTCCGCACCTTTCTTCACATCGGCAAGCACCTTCTTATTGTCGCTGCAAAAGGTAATAGATTCAAGCGTGTTTCCCGTGCGCTCTTTGTCCGAGAAGTAGCGCGTAAATTTGTATGCACTTAGGCAGAAACCTTCAGTCGCCGCTTCGCCGAAATGCTCGGCTTCAAGCGATAGTCCGCTTGGAACAGCAACAGCAAGGGATTTCAATTTTTTGCCGGATGCTGTTTTTGCAGCAGCAGCCGATGCGCGGCGTACACCTTCCAATGTCACCTTTTCCACTTCGCCGATGCCCACCAGTACAAGGCGCGTGGACTTTGCCTTGCCGCCGCAATAGACCATTGCTGTGCTGGCAGCTTTTGCTTTGAAGTCGCCGGAGTCAAACAGTGCTTTTGTTTCGGGGAATTCCGTCGTAATGCGCTTTTGTGCTTCGGCAAAACGTTTTGTATCACTGGGAATAAATGCTACCAGCACGTCGGCTTTCACTTCCGAAAGCGCCGTTTGGGAAAAGGTTAGTTTCATAATGAATCAAAGGAGAAATGGGGAAATGCACAATTAGTTGAGTCTTGGATTATGCCGCGTTGCTCAAGTGGGCAAAAATACAATAATTTGCGAAAAGTTATTGGCGAAAAGTTGCGGTAAAAAATCAGAACAGCTTACGCACTCGCTGAACTCGCCGCCGCCGAGTGCTTTTTCGCGCGACATGCATCGCTGCAATAGCGCACGGATTCCCAACTCTTTTCCCACTTTTTTCGCCAGACAAAGGGGCGACCGCAGACGGCGCAAATTTTTGTCGGCAAGTCGGATTTTTTTCGCATTTTCATAGTCGGTAACTGTTTATTGGCAAATGGTTTTATTGGCACCACCTTTCCACCGATAATGACGCTTCAGAAACGACATATTGCACAAGCCTTTGCGCTTGCTTGCTTGCTTATCGTCACGATGAGTGTCGTTTCTTCCTGCTTTAATCCTTTTGCGCCGCGTCTTGTGCAGCAGACCAGTGGTTCTCTCTTGGGCGACCAGCGCACACTCGACGGCGTATTCCAAAATTTCCGCTATGCCTACATTTTCAAGGATACTCTCACTTACGGGCAACTGCTTGCGCCGAACTTTGTGTTTATTTATCGCAACTACGACCGCAATGTGGACGTAACGTGGGGGCGCGACGAGGAAATGTTCTCCACCAACGGACTTTTCCGAACCGCACAAACACTGGATTTAGTCTGGAATGAAATTATTTTCTCCAGTGGTGATTCCCTCTCAATGACCATTCAGCGCGGCTTTAATCTCACCATTACCTTCAATGCCAGCGATGTCATTCGTCTGGACGGGCGCGTCAATCTGAGCCTTGTCCGCGATAAGCCAAGCGATGTATGGCTAATTCGTCGTTGGCGAGACGAATCAAATTTTTAGCCATTCCTGTATCTTTTCCGCACTATGCGCCCTCTGCAACGCTATCATTTTCCTGAACTTCCTTCCACGAACGACAAAGCAAAAGAACTGAGTCGCAAGTACGCCTTAAATGAATTTCTTGCCGTAACGACCGACCTGCAAACAAGCGGACGCGGGCGCAATGGCAAAGTTTGGCTCGGACGGGCAAACGAGAACGTGTATTGTTCGCTTGCCGTCCGGCACGGTGCGGCTTCTACCAATAATGCACAGGGAATTGCATCCAATTTGGTGGCATACCAAGCGCTGGGTTCTTTGGCGGCATTGCAAGCCGTTCGGTCGTTTTTGCCGCCCGTGCAGCGCCAGAGCGCACATTTGAAATATCCCAATGATGTTTATTTGCTGAATGCCGCCGGGGAACGCAAGAAAGTATGCGGTGTTTTGGTGGAGCATGAATTTGTCGGGGCGCAGTGCGTGGGCAGCATTATCGGCATCGGCATCAATGTTCGGCAAACTGAATTTCCGGCTGAACTTGCCGTAAAAGCATCGTCATTGCTTGCGTGTGGGATAGATGTGGACGTGGAAGAGGTGACGGCTGCACTTCTGCGGGAAAGTGAAAAATATCTCGAACTGTATGCGCAGATAAGCCGTTCGACAAGTATTCATGCGGTCTTTACGGAATGGTGGCAAGAATTAGCATTGGAAGGAGTACGGGTAGCAGTGAGCGGCACAGAAGGCGCATGGATAGCGCTTCGCTTGCAGGACGATGGAAGTTTGCTTGTCCGCAGCGAAGAAAACGGTGCATTGCGTGTGGTGATGAACGGAGATTCGCTGGTGCGCTTGGATTGGTAGAATGTTTGGTAACGTGTGAAGAATCCCGGGGCTATTGCAACGCCTCCCGCACAGCCGACGCATAACTACGACTTATAGGAAAAAGCTCGTCAACACCAGTGAGACGAATGCAATATTTTCCCGCAGACTCCAGAACCAATTCCTCCACAAAGTGCTTATTGACAAGCGTAGAGCGGTGTAGGCGGAGAAATATTTCCGGCGGCAGCGATTCTGCCCATTCTTCCAACGTTTTACGCATAAGGGCAATAGAGCCGTCTTCGACGTGCAGTTCGGTATAGTTATCGGCAGAGCGCACAAAGACTAGGTTTTCCAAAGGAATAAACCGACTTTTGGTGCCAAATTTGAGCAATAACTGGTCGCTGAGAGCAAGTGTTTTTTGCGGCGACGTATTTTCGGCTGGCAGCGCAGGAGACGCGCCCAGTGTAGGCGTACTTTGGGATTTTCGGTGCAGACGGAGGCGGTGCAGCGACTGCTCAAGGCGTTCCGGCGTGGCGGGCTTCATAATATAGTCAAGCGCATTGACCTCAAAGGCACGAATCGCATATTGGTCGTAAGCGGTTACAAAGACCACTTTTTTCATGTCGGTAATATCCGGCACTAGGTCGAATCCCGTTCCGCCCGGAAGCTGAATATCCAGAAAAATGCCGTCTGCTTCGGGATGCACCGCCAGCGTTTGCCGAGCGGATTCAATCGTATCGGCTTCCGCAATGACGTTCACGCCGCCACATTCTTCGAGTGTCTGCCGAAGTGCATTGCGCACACGACGCTCGTCGTCTATGATGATAACATTCAACGTTTCCATATAGTACCACTTTGGAGAAGGCGGGACGCGGGCGGGACAACTAAGAAAGATATGAATGGATTGGTCACTGGGCATTATACAGATAAAACGTTTTCTGGGCTTTGGTAGCACAGACACTCTTGTCTGTGTAAGTATTGATGCAGCATTACAGCTATTTCGCACAGACAAGAGTGTCTGTGCCACGAAAGCAAGATTTTATGCTCTTTTCAAGCTGCTTACAGTATCAGAATGCCTAATCCGTATAAACGTCTATTAGCTCTTACTTCCCAAACTCTTACCATTTCTGCAAGAATCTGTGCCTATTCGTTTCCATTTGTTCCGTCCGCGTCCCCAAAACAGTTATTACTGAAAACTCAGTGCTTTCAAAATGCGAATTCGTCCGCCAATCACCGCCGGAATGAGCGCTGCGAGTGCGCTCATCGTAACGCTCACACCCAGCACGAGCGCATAGTGCTGCCACGAAAATTCAATCGGTACGGCGGAGAGGAAATAAATACTGCCCTGCAAAGCAATGATGCGGTATTTGGCTTGAACAAGGCAAAGCGCAAAGGCAATCGCGCAGCCGACAAAACTCGCCGATGCGCCTAATATCACGCCTTGTGCAAGGAAAATTCGTGTTATCTGCCCGCGCGGCATACCAAGTGCTCTGAGTACACCGATAGAAGTCATTTTCTGGACAACAGCCATAAAGAGCGTAGCGACGATATTGAACACCGCTACAATCGTTATCAAGCCCAGCACAAGCGGTACGGGCTGCTTCTGGAGGTCAATCCATGCAAAAATATCGTTGTATTTTTCATAGACAGTCTGCGAAAAAAATGGATAACCCAGAAGCCGCTCCAGTTGTGCCGCCGTTGCCTGAGCGTTTTTAATGTCATGCAGCATCACATCGAAGCCGCTTGCTGCACCATCGGGCATTCCAAACATCGCGGCAGCGCGGTCGAAGGGAATATAAGCGTAGAGGTCGTCAAATTCGCTCATGCCTGTTTCATAAACGCCGACTATCACGAACTGCTCCACGACGGCATTTTGCAGAGCGCTTTCGGGCGTGGTCATTTGATTTGTGCCGGAAGCGAGTGTTTGTGCGGTTGTCTGGTCGGTGGAATAAATAACAAGTTTTCCACCTTTTTGTACGCCGAGCTTGCGAGCGAGTTTTGTACCGATGATAATTTCTCGCGCTGCCCGAGAAGAAAACGAAAATGTACCGTCTGTCATGTTGGCGCGAATACTTGTTACATCGGTCTCAGGCTCAATGCCGCGCACGATTACTCCATCTATAAACGTTTTCGAGCGGACAATACCCTCGGCTTCAATATATGCCGAAGCCGCTTGAATACCGGGCAGACTGTCCTTCATTCGTTTCAGAACATCATTCTTATTGGGAAGCGCCCGTTTACCAAAACCGCGGATTTCGATATGTGCGGTAAACTTCACGGCATTTGCGCTTAAATCTCGCTCAAACCCGCCCAGCACAGCCAACGCCAAAATAAGCGCCATGCTCCCAAGTGCCACGCTTGCAAACGCTACTACGGACGCAAACGCCAGCAAGCGCCCGCCCGCAGAAGAGGCTTGCAAATAGCGCCGAGCGATAAAAAACGAAACATTCATGCAGTTTTTTGGGGTGATGGGAAACGGATGTTATGACAATGCTGCGAACATTTGCGCTACTTTCGTACCATCCACACCAAACTTGGCGGCGGGAATTGCCATAAATAAACCTTCGCTCTCGGCGTAGTGTACATCCGCACCGTTATTGGAGCCGATCATGGTAGCACGTATCGTGATTTTGGGACCGTCCATCTCAATTGTTGTTTCAATAAGCGCGGTTGCGCCTACGGGAACCATTTGTTTGAACGATGTTGTCATGCGCATCGTCAAAACGCCGTGTCCCTGCGACCATGCCGTAAAGACCATTGCTTCGCTGATGGCAGCCGTAACGCTTCCTCCATGCGCTAGCCCCGGCGGTCCTTCGGTGTCCGCGCCAAAATGAACGCGCGTAATGAGTCCGCCTGTGTCGGTACGTTTGAAAAACTCAACAGCAAGGCGCGAAGGAGCATCGCTGGCAACGTAGGAACGACGGTCACCGAGCGCTTTGAGCATATTGACAGAGATGAGCAAGGATTCGTCTATCATAACTGATTTGTGTTCAGGAAAAAGTCTCTTCCGTGCTTGAAAAATGCAGTCGTTTAGCGTAGTTGAGAGGAGAAGAAAACGCCCCACAACTTACATTTTCGCCCGCTATTCTGCAACAAATTCTTCCGTGAAGATTGGTGTGCTTGTCAGAACCTATTAGCCTCTCTCGCAAAATTTTCCCATATTTGCGGCGAATAATTATCACCCATCCATTTCATTCTCTTCGCCTACGATGACGACTCTTCCGTTTCTTGTCGAACCCGGCACTCTCGCTTCATTACACTCTGCCACCGATACTTCCGGTGCGCCCGTATTGCGCACTGCGGGTGGCGCATCCTACTCTGTCGTGAGGGATGTCCCTATTTTTGTGAATTTCGATACGGAAAGTGATGCGGAACCCGATGTACAGCACCGTGCCGCGGAATTTGAGCAAATGTACCGCAGTCTCAAAGAGCCGTGGAAGTATAGCGGGCGAATGGCGGAGGTCTTGCGCCATGAATTTGTCGCCACGCTTGCGCCGGAGATTTGCCCCGAGCCGTCATGGGTGCTGGATTTAGGATGCAGCGTGGGACAGTTGTCGGCGCTCTTGGGCAAGCATTTTCCACGTATTGCCTCGCTGGATGTGTCGGCGACGGCTGTTTGGAAAGCGCAAGAATACTGCAAAACAGTAGCGAATGACGGCAAGGCAACAGAGTTTGCTTTTGTGGTCGGGAGCGCTACGGAATTACCTTTTGCGGCAGAGAGTTTTTCACTGGTGGTGGCTTCGGATGGACTCTTCGGATGGGAGCTTTCGGAATCTGCACAGCAGCAGGTCGTGAGCGAGATTGTGCGCGTACTCAAGCCCGGCGGCGCAGCAATTTTCACCGATTATTTGGGTCATAAAAAATTCGACCGTTTGCTGCGCCTTATTGATGAAAGCCCGCTTCGCCGCGAGCGGGTGGAATATCTCCATGATCGCCTGTGGTATCAGATGGAATCGTGGTTTCATCTGGTGCAAGAGTCCGCCGTAGCGAAGGCAATTTTGCGCAATCGCCCGTTGGCGCTAGGTCTGCGGCGCGTGGCAGAGCTTTGGGGCGCGGGGGCATCAAAGCATATTTGTGTCGTGGCACGGAAGCAAGTCTAGCACTACAAACTATATGCGCTCCTCGTCAAAACGCATGACCTAAGCCAATCTGTACATTGAAGAGGTTTTGGATAATAGTAGTAACGGTGGGATTGGGTAACTGAAAGAAAAACTGGCGTTTTGCGGGGTCATAGACCCGCAGCGCAAGATCTACTCGAAAAGGACCAACGGAGGTGTTGTAACGAAGGCCTACTCCGGCAGCAATGGCAATATTTTGCGCAATATCTGCCAAAGAAAGTTGTACGCTGTTGCTCCCCGTGGCTTCCAGAAAACTATTGAATGCGTTGCCCATGTCCACAAAACCCGTCACACCAATCTTCGATAATTGCTGTTCCCAGAACGTACCGTATTCGTTTGGTTCAGTAGCAAAGCTATAACGCCACTCCACACTGCCTTCCAAAAGTGAGCCACTGCCAATAAACTGCCCCACAAATGCCAACTCCGGCAAAACCGAACTTTGCTCTGCGGTTCGTACCCGTAAATCTCGAACATTCCAGCCGCGAACGCTATTGCTACCGCCCGCAAAGAAGTGGCGCTCAATTGGCACAAACGTACGGTCGGGATTAAGGAGAATGGTATGCCCGCCGCGAAGTTTGGCAGCAAAGACCATTTGCTTGGAAAGCGATTCAAACCAGCGAACATCGGCGGAAAGACGGATAAACTCGGAAGCTCCGGGCGGCACGGCAGCATCCGCCGAAAAATCAAGAAAGTAGCCTTTGTGCGGATTGAAGAGATTGTCGCGGTGATCGCCGCGTGTACCGAAGGTCAAAATCGTACTGGTAAATAGAAACGGTGTCGTGGAGCCGGTATAAAGCCTATTAAGCAAACTATATTGCAGAAGTTGCTGGAAG
>JANYDO010000303.1 GCA_025363605.1 Candidatus Kapaibacterium sp. | reverse complement strand
TGCGCGATGCCGGCTATACCTTCACGCGCCCGGAGGTTTTTAATGCGGCGGATTATGGTGTTCCGCAAAGTCGGCAACGAGTCTTTATTGTTGGTGTTCGTGGCTCTGGCAACCCGTTTGTTTTCCCCGCAAAAGAATCTGCCATTGTACCATGTGGCGCAGCATTTGAACGACCATTGGAAGGCATAGCGAATCACCTCACCCGCCAACACAAGGCAGAATCGGTGCTGCGGTATATGGAATTAGGCTTTGGGCAGCGTGACGCGCTTGGACGTGTTGATAGGCTCGACCCACGGCGTGTCTCCAAAACCGTGATTGCGGGCGGTGTTAAGGGCGGCGGTCGATCACATTTGCATCCATTTATCCCACGCACCATTTCGGTACGAGAAGCCGCACGTTTGCAAACATTTCCCGATAGCTACATTTTTGTTGGACCAGTCGCCCGCCAATTCACACAAGTTGGAAACGCCGTTCCACCATTACTGGGAATGAAACTAGCCCGTGCAATTTTTGAAACTCTTTACGATTAAAAACAACTTGCCATGCCTGAGTTCATCCACCTCCACAACCACACCCACTACTCCCTCTTGGACGGCGCAGCCACGCCCGAAACCCTTGCCAAAGCTGCCGCCGCTGAGGGACACTCCGCCGTCGCACTCACCGACCACGGTGTGATGTTTGGGACGTTTGAGTTTTACAAAAAAGCACAGAAGGTAGGCGTGAAGCCAATTCTGGGCTGCGAACTCTATATCGCCGCTGGAAGCCGTTTCGACAAGACTTCCGGCAAAACCAAGACTAAAAATTACTACCACCTCATAGCACTCGCAAAAAACAACGTCGGCTATCAAAACCTGATGAAACTCAGTTCCATCGGGCATACTGAGGGCTTTTATTACAAGCCGCGTATTGACAAAGAAGTCTTGGAGCAGCACAGCGAGGGGCTGATAATTACCTCCGCTTGTGTCGGTGGCATTTTGGGGGCGCATTTTGTCAATCACGACTACGACAAAGCCCGCGAGGAAGCCATTTGGTACAAAGAACGCTTTGGCGATGATTTTTACGTGGAAGTCCAAGATCACGGCATCGAACTGGACAAGCCCGTTTTGGAATATGCTCCGAAGTTGGCTTCAGAACTTGGCTTGAAGCTCGTTGCCACGAATGATTGCCACTACATCAAAAAAGAGCACGCCACCGCGCACAACGTCCACCTTTACATCAAGGATGCAAGCCAAGCAAACGCCGGGACGCTCGACGTACTCAAACTCCGCTACGGCACACCCGAATACTACTTCAAAACTGCCGACCAAATGGCGGATTTGCTGGGGCATCTGCCGGGTGCGATTGAGCATACGCTCGAAATTGCCGAAAAGTGCGACGTGAATTTGAAAAGCGGGCTCTTTATGCCGGAGTTCCCCATTCCAAGCGAATCCACCGCGACGAACCTTGACGAATACATGGAAGAACTGACGTTCAAAGGCATCGAAAAGCGCTACAATGTTGATTCCTACACGGGTGCAAGCGAGGCGGTGCGAGAGCGCACGGAATTTGAACTCAGCGTTATCAAGAACATGGGTTTTGCGGGATATTTTCTCATCGTGCAAGATTTTATCAACGCTGCGCGGAATATGGGCGTGAGCGTCGGTCCCGGACGTGGCTCTGCTGCTGGTTCTCTGGTAGCATACGCGCTCGGCATTACCAACGTTGACCCGCTTCAGTACGACCTTCTTTTTGAACGCTTTTTGAACCCCGACCGTGTGTCCATGCCTGATATTGACGTGGATTTCAACGACGAGAAACGCGAACAAGTCATCCAATACGTCCGCGACAAATACGGCGAAAACTCCGTTGCGCAAATTATCACCTTTGGAACGCTTTCCACTAAAGCCGTCATCAAAGACGTGGCGCGGGTGCTGGGGATTCCACTTGCGACCGTTGACCAAATTACCAAACCTATTCCAACCATTTTGGGCAAGGTTACGCCACTCAAAGAAGCGCTGGAACTGCCCGAATTGCGCTGGGTAAAGGAATCCGACGACCCGAAACTAAAACAACTGATTGAATATGCCTCCGTGCTGGAAGGTTTTGCCCGCAACTCGTCTATCCATGCGGCTGGCGTGGTGATTGCCCCAGGCGATATTTCGCAATACGTTCCGCTCTACAAGTCCGATTCGGGACTGGCAACGCAGTACAACATGAAGGATTTGGAGGACGCGGGACTGCTTAAAATGGACTTTTTGGGTCTGAGGACGCTTTCGATTATTGACAACACCGTCGAAATGATTGAGCGCAATCACGGCGTAAAAGTGGACGTGGACGCGCTGGATTTGTTCGACAAAAAGACCTACGCCATGCTCAGTGCGGGCAAAACGACAGGCGTGTTCCAGTTTGAATCCGAGCCGATGCAGAAATATTTGAAAATGCTCAAACCCACGAGTCTTGAGGATTTGACCGCTATGAACGCGCTCTACCGTCCGGGTCCGATGGACAATATCCCCGATTTCTGCGACCGCAAGCAAGGCAAACAGGGCATCACGCTGTTGCACCCGCTCATGGAGCCGTCTCTGCGCCCGACCTACGGCATCATTGTTTATCAGGAACAAGTAATGCAGCTTGTGCGCGACCTCGCGGGATTCAGCCTCGCGCAAGCAGATATCATGCGCCGTGCGATGGGTAAAAAAGATGCAAAACTGATGCAAGAGCAAAAAGTGTTATTCGTCGAGGGAGCGCAGAAAAACGACATCGGCGAGAAGTTGGCGGGCGAGATTTTTGATTTGATTTTGAAGTTCGCAAGTTATGGTTTCAACAAGTCTCATGCTCTTGCTTATTCGTACTTGGCGTTCCAAACGGCATGGCTGAAAGCACATTATCCCGCAGAGTTTTTGGCAGCAAACATGACGGCGGAGCTTGGAAACCTTGATAAAATAGTGGGTCTCATTGACGAAGCGAAATACTTTGGTATTGAGGTATTGCCGCCGGACGTGAATGAATCGTTTGCGAGTTTCACTGCTATTCCCCCGAAGCCCAATAAAGCAGCCACCAATGACCACATAGCCAAAGGCAAAATCCGCTTCGGTCTTGCCGCCATCAAAAACGTTGGCGAAGGAGCGGTTGAAAGCATCATCAAAGCAAGAAATGAAGCGGCTTTTGCGTCGTTTTTTGACTTTGCCAAGCGTGTGGATACCAAGTCAGTAAACAAGCGGGCTTTGGAGGCGTTGGTTTGTGCAGGCGGCTTCGACTCGCAGAATTTGGGACACCGCGCACAGCTTTTCACCGCCATTGACGATGCGATTCGCTTCGGCAATGCGCAAAGCAATCAAGAAGACAACGGCATGGACAGCCTTTTTGGGGCATCGGAAACGGTTGCGGTGACCGAACCCAAACTGCCCACCGTGCCGCAATGGAGCTACTTCGAGCAACTCAAGCATGAAAAAGAATTTTTGAATTTCTACGTGAGCGGACACCCGCTTGAGCGCTATCGCCCGCACGTGGAGGCGTTTGCGACGCTGCAACTTGGGCAAAAAACGAGTCCGCTTATCGGGAAAAATGTTCGTGCGTGCGGCATTGTGGCAGGGGTGCGGACGAAGCTCGACAAAAAAGAACAGATGATTGCTTTTGTGCAAATTGAGGATTTTTCGGGCAAAGCGGAATGTATTTTTTGGAGCGATTCCTTTGCAAAATTCCGCCATTTGCTTGTGGAAGATGCCATACTGATGGTGTCGGGAAAATCGCAGATAGACGGCTCGGACTCGCTGAAAATCGTAGTGGACGACGTGTTTCTTGTGAGCGAAGCAGCGGAGAAATTTGCCAAAGGAGTACGCATCACGGCAATGCGCCAAAAAACGACACCGGAGCATATTCGCAAAGCGCATGAACTCGTGTCAGCACAACCACCGGGCAAGGCACAAATTTTCTTTAGCATTTACGACGAAACCTCATCCGATGCGACAAAACCAGTGGCACAATACCTTTCGCGCGATATTCGCTTTCAGCCCAACGACACGGCAATCGAAGAACTCATGCGAATTTTTGGACACAAGCAGGTAAAGTTTTGGTTGGAATAGGAACGGTGTTGCATATTGCACTGCATTTTACGCATAAACACTCTAGGACTTTCGCAAACTATCCATGTTTGCTGTCATTCCGACGCAGGTCGGAATCTATCGGAAACATTTACACGGCATGGATACCGACCTACGTCGGTATGACAGATGTGATTTGCGAAAGTCCTACACTCTCTTCATTTTTTCACATATTTTCCGATAAACAAATGAAAACCCCTCCCAATAACCCGATGAAGGACTTACATCGCCTTCTGAGCAAAAAAGATTTTCAGAATCAGGAAGAACTGCAAGCCTTTCTCGAATCATTGACAGGAAAGCCTGTACCAATGATTCATCCCGAAGATCTGACACCGCAAGAGCAAGCAGAAGACTTGGCAGAGGAAGCAATAGGCTTGCCGCCTGCCCAAGCAAAGAAAAAACTTGAGCAAGCACTAAAACTCGACCCTGAAAGCATCACGGTTTATACCGCCTTTGCTCGAATGGAACGTTCTCCGCAAGCTGCCCTCAAATACTACGAAAAAGCCATTGCCATTGGGCGCAAACAGTTTTTGGGGGAGAATGCCGCTTCCTACATGGGGCATTTTTGGATGATGACCGAGACGCGCCCGTTTATGCGCTGTATGTACGAATACGCCGAGTGCTTGACAGCGTTAGGCACGCCGGAAGGCTTGAGTCGGGGCTTTTTTGTCTATGAAGAAATGCTCACGCTGAATCCGAATGATAACCAAGGCATACGCGACCAGTTTATGATGATGTGCATTACCTTTCGGCGCTTCGACAAATTCAAGCACTACGCCGCAGAATACAACGACGGTACTGCATTTGCCTACTTCAACAAAGCATTTTTTACCTTCTGTTTGGAAGGCGACACCCCGGCAAGCCGCAAGGCACTTCAAGCTGCCATCAAGCATAATCCTTTTGTTGCGCCGATGCTGATAGCACCGATGCGCCGCATACAACCACCGCCCTCCTACTCACTCGGCAGCAAAAGCGAAGCCGAGTATTATGTGATGTATGCGTACCTCCCGTGGAGTGCTACGCCCGGCGCGAAGGAGTGGTTACAGGCAAATGTAGGCGCGAGCAGCACTTCTGCAAAGGCTGCGAAACCGACTTCCGCGCCGAAGCAAACGAAGGCGGGGAAGAAAAAGTAGTGCGAATAGAAGAAGCCCGCACGATGGGAAGCGAGTATCATGCGGGCTTTTATTGCCATGCCACAAGGTTTTATCCGGTTTTTGGGGGTGAAAGGTATTGGGGTTTCTTGGGAGAGTGTGAGGGATATTAGGCAGAAGTCGTCCTGACATCACAACAGTAAACGTATGGCAGCAAGACCGGAAGTAAGCATGGAAATTACAGCAATAACAATCGCTATTTTGACCAACGTTTGAGTGTGTGCTTCTTGGGCGAGAACGTCATTGCGAACACCTTGAATTGTAGGCATGATTTTAGCCTCTATAGTGCTTGCTATTTCATTTTTCACATCCGACTTCATTTCCGAAATTTTTGCACTGATAGTCTGCTTTAGGCTATTTTCTTGGCTTTCAAGCAATTTTTCCAGAGTCCTTTGGTTATTTGAAAGTCTATCCTCAATGTTGTAAAGCTGAGTTCTTGCGTTTTCTGTCAAGCTTGAATTCAAGGCTGTTTAGGTAGGCATTTTGCTTTTTTACTAAAATTTGACTCACAAACAGCTTGAATTCAAGTAGCAATTTGTGTTATAAAGCGTCTGTTTTTTTACGATTCCTATTGCCGTTTTTACAAAATCATCTGGTTTTTGGGATTATTGGAATAATGGCAATAGAAAATATGCCGAAATTTAACAAAAAACGTT
>JANYDO010000222.1 GCA_025363605.1 Candidatus Kapaibacterium sp. | reverse complement strand
CACTTTCTCGACAAAGGCGAAAGCGCTCCTGTGCTGGACGCACAGCACCTCGCGGATAATGTGATGGTGATTCAGTCAAAGCGGAAAGTCGGTGCGGAGCTAACGGCAATTGATTCCTCCTTGCGCCCGTTTTATCACGGTATTGCCTCCGGCGACCCACTTTCTGACCGCGTTATTCTCTGGACGCGCGTTACGCCAAGTGTGGATGCGCCCGTAGCGGTGCGATGGCAGCTTGCGAGCGATACGGCAATGATCAACGTGGTCACATCAGGAACGTTCACCACAAACGCCGAGCGCGATTATACGGTCAAAGTGGATGCGCAGGGATGTTATGGAGTTAGTCCTGTCATCCGCCCAGTCCACCGATGAACTTTTGGCGCAGCTGACCATCTTGTTTTTGCAAGCGCCCGTTCCCAGACGACCGAACAGGAGCTTGCCGCGCAAGAAACCAACGCCCACTCAACAAGTCCGATTCTACAAATACACCCGCAAAACCGCTTCTTAGCTTGGTTATGGGCTTAACTTAATGACATTGTCTTTTAACGCTCCTTGAATTCAAGCTCCATTAATGTTTTGAGTTTTATGTTTATTGTCTAATTTTACTTTGGCAAGTTGCCTGCAAGGTTAAATATAAAGCGACATTGCGGGCAAATAATCTGCCCAAAAAAGAGAATATCGGCTAGAAGATTCTTCAATGCTAGATTTTGATTTCTTAGATTCAGTATTCATCTGCATTGTAGCCTGTTTTTTACCTCTTTGTTCAAAAAAAATGCGCCGGAATACACCTTTTTATCATGGCAATGGAGGCATATGGCTATTTTTTGTGTCCAGATTTCTCTCGAAATATGACTCTACAACTCACTTTAACAGAGATGTTTAATATCATTGACAAGGTTTTAAGCGGTTTACAGAAAAAAAACGGCTGTTTTGTTGCCGATATTTTTCCTCGCCAGGCTAGATTTCATCTGGGCTAGAGGGCAACTTGCCAAAGTAAAATTACCCGAAAGGGAATAACGGGCTTGACCCGATTGCAAGCGCCACACTGAAAGAGCTTATCGTAACCTTGCGCACAAATGGCATAACGATTCTTTTTACCTCCCAAATCCTTGAGCCTGTCGAAGCCGTTTGCGATGCGGTACTGATTCTGGACAACAAAACCCTTTTGCTGAGTCAAACAATGGAGGAAATCAAGGAGCAAATTCAGGCGGCAAAGGTAGAAACATTGGAACAATTACTGGTGAAGCTCGCATCGAAAACGCCCGCAACATCAGACTCCATGCGTGATATATCGTGGCTAAAAGTGTAAACCCCGAAGTCATTCTATCGCAACAGAAACTCTGCCCATCGAAAATCCAGAGGCGTGGTAATTTTGATATTTTCTTCACGCCCGGCAACAACGTGTACGGGAAAGCCCGCACATTCGACCACGCTTGCATCGTCCGTACCAAGAAACCCGTGCTGCCGTGCTTTGTGATAAGCGCTGACCAATACTTCGCGCCGGAAGCCTTGAGGCGTTTGAATTGCTCTGAGGCGTGAGCGCTCGTGCGTTGCGACGACTAATCCCTCTTCGGTACACTCTTTTATTGTTTCTTTGGGTACAAGCCCCGGAACAACTGCGCCATGCTCCCATGCGGCTTCTATAATGCTTTCTACGAAGTCCGATGTGATAAAGGGACGCACAGCATCATGCACTAAGACCACATTGGAATCGGCACAAATACTTGTTTGGAGGGCATTGAAAATGGAATCTTGGCGTTCTTTACCGCCTTCTATTATTGCCGCAATTTTCGTTATGCCGTATTCTTGCGCGAGGTCGGCAATGAAACTGTGAAAATCAGGAGAAGCGGCAAGAACGATATTTTGCACGGCACTTGTTTGCTCAATTGCTTGCAACGTTCGCACAAGAATCGGCACACCAAGAAGGGAAACAAACTGCTTCGGGAGAGCCGAACCAAAGCGTGTACCGGAGCCGGCTGCAGGAATAATAACGGTACAGCGCATCTCACTCACGATGTTTGCTCAGATTTACATCCAGTAGTCCGCGCCCGGTCTTGCTTGCTTGCCCCTTCGCCGTGAGTTCGGCAAAGGCAGAATCCAGCACACCATTGACAAACTGACTACTTTTATCGGTAGAGTATTTTTTGACAATTTCGATGGCTTCATTGATGGTTACTTTGGCGGGAATTTCTTCAAAACTTATGAGTTCGGCAATCGCAATTTTCAGCACCACGCGGTCAATATGCGCCAGACGACCGACTTCCCAATTCTGCGAAAATTTTTCGATAAGTTCGAGAGCATATTCGGCATGAATTTCGGTTTTGTCCAGAAGATCCAAGGCAAAACGTTTGGTTTCGTCATCCCAATCTATGATAAAATCTGCCTCAAGTCGCTCTACTTCTTGTTCGGAGAGGAGGCGATTGGGTGTTTCCGCTTCGTCTATGCGGTATTCGTAGGGGAAAACATGAGGGAAATTTTCGCGCCAATGCACTTCGGAGACTTCTTGTGCCGAGAGGAGTTGCATTACTTTTTCACGGGCTATACGCCGTGTTCCCTTCACAATCGGCGTGACGATAGCCTTCGTGGGTTCTGCTTTGCGGTTGTCTTCTGAGCGGTTATTCTGCGACATTATCTGTACTTTCTTCTAAATTCAAACTAAAGAACATTGAATCATCAGTAATTTTCTACCCGATGAAAAAGCGTAATTATTTGGTGTACCAAGTTATTACGCAAGAGTTCGCTAATTTAGGGCGAAATGCCCAGAAAACAAAATTGGATTTCACACCCACACTCTGAATAGAGCGTTTCAAAGCGTGAACATTCAACCATAGCAAGCCCTGAAGCTCACTACCGAATCCCAATAAACGCCACCATACGCCCCGCCCGCTCGCCATCGCGCCTGTGCGAATGATAGCGCTCGTCGCTGATGGTGCAGCCCGCCGATACTTCGATGTTCTCCGCTTGAACGCCTGCTGCGAGAAGTTGCTCCTTGATTTGAAGGCGATTGTCGAACAAGTATTCTTCGTCGTTGAGACGTTGAAGCGCCGGAGCAGCGAAAAGCTGAGCAACATCCTCACGCACCACATAGCGCTCACCCGACGCACAGGGCGAAATGTACGCCAGCAGTGACGAGGCTTCCGTATCAAATTTTTTGTGCATATCCTTGATGCCACCTTGCACGATATTCCCGTGTGTGCCTTTCCAACCCGAATGGAGCGCTGCAATCACCTCATGTTCGGGGTCGTAGAGCAGCACCGCCGCGCAGTCCGCAATCCCCACACACAGCACAAAACCTTTCGTTGCAGTTATCATGCCGTCCGATTCCTCAAAGGGTTCTGTGGTGTGGCTCTCGTGGTTCTCGTGCGTGAGCGTACGCACGGTCGTGGCGTGGACTTGCTTTTGGAATTTCAAGGCGCTTTTCTCCACGCCGATTGCTTCAGCCAGACGCAAGCGATGCTCTGCTACTTCCGCATCGTTCAGAATGTGCCCTTTTAGCAAGGACAATCCTGTTTCGGGAAAAAGCTGCGTGTTGCGCTCGGTCACGCCCACAAGCAGAGTGGACGGAAAAATATGGGGTTGTTCGATGATGAGGCTCATGGCGAAAAGGAATAAAGTTCTGAGGGAAAATGCGAAGGGCAGAAAATGGTGGTTGTCCACAACAAAAATATCCAAGCGGTCGGTCATAGCAAACAGAAATCTCTCTTGTCCTTGCGTACTTTGGCTTGGAAACAGAAAGTACATTGCTTACCAACGAACACTATGACTTTTTGGCATAGAAAGTCCTGACTATCAGCATCATGTTTTGGAAAAGGCAATTGTGCATTTTTGTATCAGACACACGGACACAATGAGTGTCATTTGGTAACACGATAACATTCAGCAGAGTATTCCTCATCATCTTGTTTTTCGGAGATGCAGCCATGAAATCTTCACCACCGCTTTCTACCCCGCTCTCTCTTGAGCGTTTGACGATACTGTGGTCAATTTTCCGCGTGATTGCTGTGGTGCTGACGGGCTACCATCTTGTGACGTTGCCGATTCATATCTAGGAGAAAATGTACAGAAAATGCAGACTATCAAAAGGGGAATACAAAACATAGAGATAGCATTACATCTCCAAGCCATGCTCCATATTTACGGGGAAGCATGGCTTTTATTATTCTACTTGGTTTAGTTGAAAAATGCCTTCTATAGCTGGCAAAAAACCATTCTGTCATACCGACGCAGGTCGGTATCTATATCGAAAGGACACGGTTTCATGCGCTGCCAATGGATGCCGACCTGCGCCCCAGCATGACAAAAATTTTCCAACTACATCCAGTTAGAATCGCTTTTTTTATGCTTTGAAATGCAAAAGCGCCGCCCACGATTACTAGTGGGCGGCGCTTTTGATGTTTTACGGACAAATGTGTTTATCGCAAGAAGTAGCGTAATTGCAGTGCAGTAAGGCAAAGCCCGATGAGCGACCCAACGATAACTTGCCCTGTGGTGTGTTTATGCAGCACCACGCGGGATATGCCGACAATCGGAACCAGCACAAACCACGGCGCAACCACCGAACCGAAATAAAATGCCCACGCGACCACTGCACCGCCGATGCTTGTTGCATGGATGCTCACTTTCCAGCGCCGCGTGATTACTTGCACGAGTAAGGTACTAGTGACGTAGCAAAACATCAGCCATGTTACCAGTGGCGGCGCATCCAGCAGATAAACGAGAACAAAACCAACAACATTACTCACCACGCCCACAATGAACGGCTTTGTGCGCTCTTCGCGGAGGTCGAGGTCGAGCGAACCAACGCGCCCCGATGCTTTCAAAAACACCACATAGCCCGAAATAATGAGCGTCGTCGAGAGCATACAGATGCTCCAGATGAGCCATTTGCGTTCGAGCGGAAGCGTCGCGTCGGAAAGAAGCATCACCGAAAAGGTGAAGACCGGCAAAACAACCGGACTAAAAATTGCCGACACAAGAACCGAAGCGTAGTGCAAGGCTTTTTTCATCATGCCGAATTCTTCGGTGGACGTTGTAACTGCTGTTGCCATAGACAAGCAAAAAAGGGGTGAAACAGTGAGAGAAAAGGACGTTTTTCTTACGCGGATTAGCCTTTCAGTTTTGCAATTTCAGCCTGCATTTTTTTGTAATCTTCCAAAAATGTCGCCAAGCCCTTGTCCGTAAGCGGGTGCTGAAGCGATTGCATGAGCGGCTTGTAAGGGCAGGTCGCAATATCTGCACCGGCTTTTGCACATTCCACAATATGAATCGGATGTCGGATGGAAGCCGCCAAAATAAGCGACGACAAGCCCTGAATATCCCAAATCTCGCGTACATCACGGATAACTTCCAGACCGTCAGCGCCCGTGTCGTCCAAGCGCCCGACAAACACACTCACGTAGGTCGCACCCGCGTTATTGGCGGCAAGCGCCTGCACGGGATTGAAAATAAGCGTTACGTTCGTCTCTACGTCTTGGTCGGAGAGTTTCGTTACGGCTTTCAAGCCTTCGGGAATCATCGGAATTTTGATGGTGGCTTCGGGAAACCACTTCAAGATTTCGTCGGCTTCGCGCAACATTCCGTCGGCATCGGTCGAAATAACTTCCACCGACAAGTGTCCGCCCACGAGACTGTGAATCTCCAGAATGCGCTTGCGCACGTCCACTTTGGGGTCTTCTTTTGCCAAGAGTGACGGATTGGTCGTTACGCCGCTAATAATGCCGAGCGACGCGGCATGGCGAATTTCTTCGATATTCGCTGAGTCTAAATACAGTTCCATTTCAGTAACCTCACGTTATCAACATACACATAAAGAAATTAGTACAACGAGGCAGCAAGTTATCACATTTCCGGCAGAGATGAAAATTATTACGTCGTAACATTGGGAGTTACATGAGAAAAGCCCTCGCAGCTTCTCACAAAGAGAGCCGTAAGGGCTTTTGAATAGTCAATACACGTTTGTCCAATGCGTCGAACTTATTTTTTTATGGAATCTTTTTTATTCTCTCGCTTGATGTCAAGGAGAGCTTTACGAATCTGTTCTTGAAATTTCGCCTCAAAAACAAGAAAATCCGCAAATTGCTTTTCATTCAGAACCTCGCGGACAGAGCGAAGCATCTCACTTGATGCATCTTGGAGTTGTTTGTGCTTGTCGAGTGTTTGCTGCGTGAGCTGCTTGATTCTGTCATTATTACCGGAACTTTTTGCTTTGTCGAGGTCGTTCATTGCGTCATCAAGGAACTTCCGCGCATCGTCCACTTTTTTCTGCTCTGTGTTATAACGGACGAAAAACTTTTCCGCCGCAGCATCGTCAAGATTCAATGCCTCAATAAGTTTGAGCTTTTTGAGCTGGTCAATTTGCTTCTTTGCTTTGCCGCCCTCTTGCTGTTTGGGCGGGTTTGCCTGTGCTGCGATTGCTTGTGTTGTCTGTGCGTTATTCATATCCAAAGCCACAATACACGCAATGCAGAGTAAGGCTTGGCGGCAAAAAAGTCGGACAAAAGTCATACGGTCTCCGTAAAATAATATTGCTGCTTGGATTCAAGCTGTCGAGTAGTTGTCGTCGTTTAGGTTCGTTACGTATTTTTAACGTATCGGGATGTTACATCTCGGTCATGGCTGCAGCTACACCGTCAGCGTCGTCATCGCTGATGTTGTCAAGCATATCATTATCAAAATAGCCCTGAAAGGCGGAACGATTAGCTGCGATGGCTCTGAGTGTTTCTCTGGTTAGCATTTTCCGTGCGACCATTGCAGCTTCTTTGTCGTTGCCATCTGCGTCAGTGGTGATAATGCCAGTATTATTGGCTAGTGCGCCACTTGTATTGGCAGTATTCTCATCTACCGATAATTCTTCAAGACGCTGAATATCGTCCGGCGTAAGAATAGCGCTTTCGGTGCGGTCTGCATGTCCACTTAATACTGTCCAGTTGGTGTTGAACGCTTGCGGTATCGAAATCACCGCCAGTAACACGCACATAGCGAGTGCGGGAACGAAAAATTTCATCAAACGAAAGCGGTGCGCCCGCTTCTCCGCTTCGTGCTGAAGGCGGTCTTGGATGTGGACGGTAAGATTTTTAAGACGTTGCATTTGTGCGCGGTCGAGCGCTTCCATCTCCGGCTCTACGGCTTTAAAACTGTCTTGGATAAGCCGAAGTTCTTCGGCAAGGTCAGGGTATGCGCTTAACGAGGCTTCAAACCGTACTTTGTCGTTCGGTTCGATTTCGCTAAAGGCGTAGTCGGGCAGAAGTGCTTCGACCTCTTCACGTGCCAGTATCGGTGCGCCTTGGTCGCCACCGCCGCCGTAAGGTGATCTCGAAAAATGAGTATTCATGGTGATAATTCTAAAGATTTCGCTGAATTGCTGTACTTAACGACGCTCTACTTGACTATGCCGTACCTGATGGCGTATCAAATGATGACACCTACTGCTTTTCCGCCTTAATGAGCTGTGCTAATTTCTTTGCCGCCTGAAAGTAATTTGCTTTTAAGCCGCCAACACTCGTACCGGAAATTTTTGAAATTTCCTCATAGGAAAGCTCATCGAAGTAGCGCATAATGAAGGTCTGGCGCTGCTTTTCGGGCAGCTGCTCCAGCATAGCCTCGAAGCGGGCTTTGAAATCGGTATTTTCCGTTGCTTGAGCGGGGGTAACGCCTCGGTCAGATTCGATTTCTGCCACCACATCTAAACCCACAAATTGGCGCACTTTTTCCTTCCGTTTCATCCCTGAACAAACGTTCATGGTGATACGGTAGAGCCACGTGGTGACTGAACTGTCGCCGCGAAAATTACGGATGTTCTTCAGTGCTTTGATAAACACTTCTTGCGTTGCGTCGTAAGCATCGTCAGACGACTTTAAGTATCGCAATGCCGTAGCATAGACAAATTTTTGATACTTCCGCACGAATTCGTTTGCCGCGGCGCTGTTGGACTCGGTTGCTTCGCGCAATGCTGTTAGAAGTGCGTCTTCAGGCTTCACAGAAATGGCGTAACTCATGGGTGATTCAGCGAACTGTGTTATACACTTGTAATTTACATCAATTCGATGATTCTCCGAGAAAAAAAGTTTAATGCTTCCCCCGTTGTTCCAAAATAATACGCAATGAAAAAGTATTGGCACAACATTCCGAAAAATTGTAGCTTCACCAAAGTTGTCATATTACACGACCCATCACTTCCCATTATTTGCGGAGAATACGTATGAATAGAATTGTCCGATTCCTCACGGCATGTATCCTTTTCCCTTTCTTGTTTCAATCAGCCTTTGCCCAAACCGTTCAAACAAGCCTTCAGCGCCTCATTGAAACCGGTGCGCGTGGCTATATTGAGCCGCTCGCGGCAGGTTTCACCACGAATATCAACGGCGGGTGGTTCCATGAAGCCCCTCCGGCGAGGACGGCATCGCTGATGGTTGAACTCGGCGCAGTGGCTATGTTTGCCGGAGTACCTGTCAACCAAACGTTTAGCGTTGCCTCCGACTACACGCTTACCACCGATCAAGCCGCAACAATTCTTTCCCGTACAAACGGCTACAGTGCTTTGCCGCAGTCTGCGCAGACCGATATTCTGCGCTCTGTTGTTTCAAGGTCGCTTCCGGTGGAAATTAGCGGGCCGACCGTGATTGGGAGCAAAAATGACAACGTGCGCATCGGCATCACGGCTAATCAAGCGCAGCGCACCTTTTCGACAACCGTTTCCGGGCGCTCCGTGTCGGTGGTGCTGCCCGCAAGTGAGTCTATTGCGCTGGATGTGCGCGGGCTATTAGACACAAAAGACTACATCTTCAATTCCGTCCCCTTCGCCGCACCACAGCTCACTATCGGGACGATTATGGGTACGCGCGGCGTTATCCGCTATGTGCCGAATGTGTCGAATTGGGTGGGGCTGGGTAAATTGGGGGATATTGGAATGTTTGGCTGGGGCATCCAGCACAACCCGCTTGTATGGTTCGCTTCCGATACCAACGCTTTTCCATTCAGCATTGCTCTCAATTACTACAACCAATCGTATAGCCTGACAAGCGCTATTCGTGCAAACGGCGCAGCCTACGGCATTTCGGCAAGCTGGACATTTGGCGGTGCGGTATTCGCTTTCACGCCGTATGCAGGCTTTTTGCTGGAAACCTCGCGTCTCAGTGTAGATTATCAATATCAGCCACGCACTGTGTCGGGACAGATTGCCGTGGATATTGACGGTCGCCCGATAGCGCCTGTGCCGATTGCCTTCAATGTTGTTGGCGCGAACACCAGTCGCCTTGTACTTGGCGCAAGCGCACGAATACTCTATGCGGTGGACATCGGCGCAGAAGTGAACTTCGGCAACCGCTTCACCACCTTCAATCTCAACGCTTCGGTGCGCTTCGGGAATGATTTGCCGCACGAAACTCCAAAGAAAAATTAACAAGCAGGCACGTTGTTACCGTCTGAAATGGTGGTGTAGAGAGAACGTATGCTCGGTCATCGGACACAGCACTTTGCGGGATTTGACTTGCTGTTGGTGCGTTGTTCCTGTCGGCATTTGATTGTGGGGCTTTTGTACTCCATTTTTTACTCCACTCTTTTCCGCCATGCATCTTCCAGCGCTTCCAAGAATTGTGAGGCTGCCGACGACGGCGCAAGCGCCTCGTCAAAGACCCGTTGCTCTAGTAAATGCTTGAGTATGCGTAATTCCGGCTCACGCTCCACCAAGCGCTGAAGACCATCATTTACCGCTTCACGCATCCAGCGTACTGCTTGCGAGCGGCGTAGTTGCGTGATACGCGCAGGGTTTCCTTCGGCAAATTGCATAACGGTTTTCCAAATCTCTTCTAAACCATTTCGCTCCACAGCGCTACACAGCAGCACCGGCACCTGCCAGTCGTCATATTTCGGCGTGGCAAAGTGAAGTCCGTTGCGAATGTGCTGGGCTGCACGGTCGGCGGCTGCACGGTTCGATTCCTCGGCTTTGTTGATAGCGATGCCGTCGGCGAGTTCCATGATACCCCGCTTCATCCCTTGCAATTCATCGCCCGCACCCGCAAGCGCCAGCACCAGAAAAAAATCTACCATCGAAGCAACTGCTGTTTCGGACTGCCCGACACCCACTGTTTCGACCAAAACAATATCGAATCCTGCCGCTTCGCACAGCAGCATCGTTTCGCGGGTGCGACGCGCCACGCCGCCTAGTGTCTGCCCAGCCGGAGAAGGTCGGATAAATGAATGATTGGAGCGAGAAAGTTCCATCATGCGGGTCTTATCGCCTAGAATACTCCCGCCCGTGCGCTCGCTGGATGGGTCTATTGCCAACACCGCAACCTTCTTGCCCTCAGCAATCAGCATCAGCCCGAATGCCTCAATAAACGTGCTTTTCCCCACGCCCGGCACGCCCGTAATCCCGATTCTCCGTGACTTCCCCGTGAAAGGAAGAATGGCGTTCAAAAGTTCTTGCGCTTTGTCGGCATCATCCGCACGGCGACTTTCCACAAGCGTAATTGCCTTTGCCAAAGCACGACGATTGCCGGAAGAGAGCGCTTCGGCGAGGGGGTGAATAGTTGGAACTGTTCCTGCCGAAGATATTCCCGCTAACGATGCTCCCGCTAAAGGTGTTTCCAGAAGTGGCTTCTGCGCGTTTTCATCCTGCATTCTTAGCCTTTGTCCTTTCTTTTCAATCTTTCCAGACAAAATCAAAGAGCATAAATGAGACTGCAATAACGACAACCATATACGCACCAATAATCTGAAAATTATTCCGCGCCTCGGCAAAAGCAACACCGGAGAGCGCTTGGTAGGTGGTCTCCACACCGGAAAGGATAAGCGGCAAAAGCACGGGAAACGAGAGCACAGGAAAGAGCGCAGCTTTGGTGTTTGCTTTGGCAATAATAGCAGCAATAATCGTCGTTGCGCTTGCCGTAGCAAGGCTGGAAAGCACAAAACTTGTCCAAAAAAGCAACGGTGAGCGAATTTCGACATCGTTGATAAACACAAAGAAGGCAATCGTCGCCAAGCCGTAGAGCAGCATCGTCAGCACCATATTGAAAAAGAGTTTGCCAAAGTAAATAGCCAACGAAGGCGCATGAAGACTAAGCATAAGCGACGTACCGCGTTCTTCTTCGGTCACAAAACTTTTCTGCAATCCCGTCATAGCGCTAAAGAACAGCACTATCCACAGCATCGAAGCCGCAATGCCATTCGTGATTTTTTCCCCCGCCGAACTGAAAGCAATAACAGCTACAGCAGTCAAAACGAACATCAAAATTGCATTCATCGCATAGCGCGTCTTGACTTCGCTGCGAACATCTTTGAGAAAAACGGCAATAGCGCTGCGAAACATCATCATCATAGTCGCACCCTCGCACCCACATTGAGCGAAAGTTGCGACACACGCCATACGCTGCCATCTATCACGCTTCCAAGCGGATACGCATAGAGAACTTCAGCGCAAAGAGCCAAATTACGCCAGACGGGAAGACTAACACCAAGTCCGCCAACAGCCGATGGAATCAGGGTTTGCAAGGCAGAGAGTTCGCCCGTGAAAAAACGGGCTTTGTTTTCGGGGCGGTCAATCAATTTGAAATTGTCCGGCGTAACGACTTCGGCGCGTGAATCAACGGTTTTGGTCAGTGCGTAAGCGGCTTTTGCACCCAAGACTGCATAAAAATTATTCGTAATGAACAACTCTCCCAAAAGCGTGAGCGATAGGTACGAATTTTGCAAGGACAGCGTTTGCGCAAGCCAAAGAGGAGCAAGCGAGCCATCCAGAAGCCGCACCGAACCTGAGACAACGCTATCAGCAGCACGCAGGCTACCGGGCAAACGCTCTAGCGCTACACGCGCTGACACGCCAAAGAGCGCCGACATACGATGCCCCACGACCACACCAACACTTGTCGGCAAGATACTCACACTCTGGTCGCTGGAAAATGTTGCCAAGGCAGGAATGCCCGGGAGCGCTCCAAAACTTGCTTCATGCGATGTAATGCCAATCGAACCAAATACACCTGCATACCAAAGTGTGCGCTTAGGGCAATAGTCCGTTTCGCCTTGCGTGAGCGTGATAAGATTGTCCGTACCTAATTGGTCTTTGGCAAAGCAAAGAGTATAAATTGACTTATTACCCGCAATATCGCTCAGTTCCAAAAGCGCCCGCCCGCTTCCTGACTGACGTGCTTCATCGAAGGCAAGTACGGCTTGAGGCGCTCCGGCAGAAATGACAGGTTCGGGAAGAATCAAGCCCCCTGAATTAACAACGCGCACCGCAGCAAGTCCACGATCGTCCTCGCGGTCATCACGAATAAATATTCTTGCCCGACCACTTGCAGCATCTTGAAGTGGCTTCAAAAGCTGCCTCCCCACTTCTTGCTCCGAAATCTGGAGTCGTGCCAACGCACGTCGCTGGAGAAGTTGCTCAAATTGCTCCTCTGCTGTCAATGTATCGCCCGCAGAACGCGAAAGAGATCTTTCGGCAATCTTGGTATTCGTATTTTCACTTGCAGACCGCTCCCGCGCAGTGGTTGGGGGCTTCGTATAGGAAATCTCCATCGTCGGCGGTAAGGTGTCTTTGACGGCGGTAAGCTGGAGAAAGGACTGCCCGACCATATTACCGTAAGCATCGTAGCTGTCTTGCCCGTAACCAAAACCGTAACTATATAAGCCAAATGGCTCACTGCACTCGAAAGTATGCGTCCCGTAGCCGAGGCTAATGGGCGCAATATCATACCTACTTTCACCGAAAGGCGCGAATGCTTTCTCACTCACAACTTTGCCGTCAATTCTCAGGCTACTGACGGCTTCATGCGGAACAACGATATTGACGTAATGCCGCCACTCACCACGGATAGGAGTGAGCATTCGGTATCGCTTCAAGAACTGCTGCGTGGGCGTAATCAAAATCATCATCGGGTCGCCGATGGAATCCAGTGAGTTGACAAACCCATGTGCATATTGCGCCACCATAATGCGCTTATCACCAGTGATTTGGGTGTGGTTGAGAACGTTACCATCTTCGTAGAATTCGCCCGCATTCAGCACGGAAACGAGCTGCCCATTGGCAAAAACTTTTGTCCCATCTTCCGCAGCAACAACACGAATCGTAGATTTCGTTCGCCCGAAGAGCTTGCCCACGTAATAGTGCCGCCCCCATGCTGAAATCGGTGGGAGTTGTTCTACGAGGTGGTTATACCCTTGCTCTCCTGCCGGTATGTACGCACCATTATGACCACTAAAAACTGCGATGGACTTTGTTGCTTGCACAAGTGTTCCTGTCAGGTCCGAGGGCATATTTTTACCGGGCGATGCGCCAATTACCTGATACACATCGCCTTTTCGGAGCTTCACGCTGAAAGGTACACCGGCAGGTTTCCCTCCGACAGTTGGCGATTTAGGTGTGATGATAACGGTCGTACTATCTTCAGTGGCAATGACAGCAAGCTGCGCAATAAGGTCTTCGCGCAGTTTGTAGTACGATATGGTACGGTATTCCGTCCCAAGCGCTTCCACGGGCAATCCCATATAACTATCGGTTGTCTGATAACGGTGACTCATACCATAGACGCTAACTGGTTTTTCGGAGGTAATATGCACGGCAAAGCGCTCTATCACTTCGCTTGAGCGGAGTTGAGCAGCAGTGTCAATTTTTACATTCATGACCGTACCACCCCTGATGTGGGTTTCTTGTTTGAAAAGCAAACCGTCAATTTCAATCCGAACCCGCGTGTCTTCGTTGGAGGTAAGGAATAACTCTAAAAAGAGTTGTTCACGTTGCAAAATTTTACCTGTGCGCGGGTCGCGCTGCGGCTCAAGACCATTTTTTTGAAAACACACCCAAAAGTCTCGCCCTTCGGATGTTGCTTTTACGGTCTCGCGCATTTTTTCGGGCTTAGAGCTACTTGGAGTTTGAGCGAACATAGACGCAAAGGCAGCAATGAAGAGCGTGAGAGCCGTCACTATCATTTTCTTTGCAGCACAAATGCTTTTCCTAGCACAGACATTCTTGTCTGTGGCGTTGGAATATGCCATTTGATACGGTAGTATTATGCGCTTTTGCGCATTACGGACACAGACAAGAATGTCTGTGCTACGAAGAGAAGAAGAGCGGGAAGAAAAAATGTGCATGAAACAGAAAGAAATGGGAAAGAATTAGCGAAGCACGTTGCGAAGCGCCTTGCGCAAAAGCTGTTCGACAGTGAATTGGACATTGGGGTCAGCTTGAAGCGCCGACTTGATGGCTTTATCGGCTGCCGCGCGTTGATAGCCCAATTTGACCATTGCAGCAAGCGTCTCCTCACGCACGTCGCGCTGTGTAGCGCTTGCAATCGCATCTTCAGGCGATTCCTCAAAGCCTTCTACTTTACCAATTTTGTCTTTCAGTTCCACGATGATGCGCTCTGCTGTCTTTTTACCCACGCCGGGCAGCTTTTGCAACCGCGAAAGGTCACCACGCATGATAGTATCTTGCAGCTCGGGCAAGTTACCCGCAGAAAGAATTGTTATCCCAATTTTAGGACCAATACCGCTAATGGAAATCAGCAATTTGAAAATATCGCGCTCGGCATCGCTCAGAAAGCCAAAGAGTTGCTGTGCATCTTCGCGAACAATCATCATCGTGAGCAGCGTGACAGGCGCTCCCACGTCGGGTAATTTTTCGGAGGTAATCGTCGAGACAGAAACCAAATAGCCCACGCCACCGCAGTCTATCACGACATCAACGGGCGTTTTGTGGACAAGTGAACCGCGAAGTTGAGCAATCATCGGTAAAGAAATATTGAGGTGTGAATGCGTTGGTCAGTCATAAACGGGCAAAAAGCGCCTACATTATGAGGCAATTAGGAGATATTCATTACTTCAAATGCCCTCAAGAGCGGCTGGTAATGGCAAAGGAGCGTGTAATCATGCGTTGATTCCTTACCTTCTGCATTGAGCAAAATTACTCGTACATCCACCGTCGCGGCATCCTTCTGACGCGAGGTTTCATCGGGCAGACGGAGAAATCCGCGAATAATAATTGCCACGACTTGCGTATAACCCGTGTTGCACAGCCTGACGAGCTGCCTGATAACCGCCGTATTCAGCCCCACACCAACGCCCATCTTTGGGAACGTGCTGTAAAGCTGCTGTTTATCCAACAACATTCGCTTATCATTGCCGGCGAACTCCGGTATTTCACGGAGGACGACCTCGACAATATCTTCTCGTACAGATTCCGGCACCATGGGTGTTGTTTGAAAGAGGTAAAAAAGTAATGACTTCAAAGATATTCCATTTGCACACAAGTACAAAACGTATGAACTTGCAAAGTACGATATTTCACGAAAAAACTCACGTCTTGTTTTTATGCTTCCGATAATTCGTTCTATCCTTATCATTCGCCTCAGCTCTATGGGTGATGTGCTGCTGGCAACACCGCTTCTCCGCGAACTCCGCAAGCGCTTTCCCGATGCACGGATAGACGTTTGCGTGAATGAAGAATGGAGTGAGATTTTTCGCAATAATCCACATTGCACCAATGTTCTCGCCTATAAACGGTCATGGTCTCGTGCTGAATTTTCCTCGTGGAAGCAGGAAATTGTGCGCTCGGTGAAAGAAACGACCGACAGCGCTCGTTACGATTGGGTACTCGACCTTCAGCGCAACAGCCGTTCACGCCACATTCGGCGCGGGCTGGGGCAAAGCCTACGGCGTATCAGCAAACACCGTTTGCATAAACTTGCCCTTGTCTATTTGAAAAGCAATTTTCATTCCAAAACGCTGCACGTTACCGAGCGCTATCGCAAAACCGCCCACACACTTGATGTACAAGACGACGGGCAGGGCTTAGAATTTTGGCTATCGGGAGAACACGTGCCTCATAGTCGCACAGAGATTGCAGAATCGAACACCGTGCGCATTGCTCTCGCGCCCGGAGCACATCACGCCACGAAGCGTTGGCTGCCGGAGCGTTTTGCCGAAAGTGCATTACTCCTTGCGGAACGATTTCAAAGGGAGGGCAAGAATTGCACAATCGTGCTTGTGGGCGGGAAGGCAGATGTAGTCTTGTGTGCAGAAGTAGCGTCCCTTTTGGTAGGAAAGGTAAGCGTTGAGAATGCTTCGGGGTCAGCTTCACTGACGGATACCGCCGAACTCTTGGATTCATGCGCCATACTGGTCTGCAATGATACCGGCGTGATGCACCTTGCCTCAGCGCGTGGTGTGCCACTTGTGGCAATATTCGGCTCGACCGTGCCGGAATTAGGCTTTGCGCCATTTCGCGTGGCGCACCGCATCATGCAGGCTGATGATGTCGCCGCCGTCGGCTGCCGTCCATGCACACACATCGGGCGCGACTCATGTCCGAAAGGGCATTTTGCGTGTATGAAGCTCGTCACTGCGGGAAGTGTCGCAGAAGCGGCTTGGGAACTGCTTCACTAAAAAACAGCCCTAGAATGAACGTAAACAACATCAAAAACGTTGCGTTCCTTGCGTGAATCTCCAAAAAAGGGAAAATAGCGTTATTGCCCCACAGCCGCTTCAATACTACCCGTTTCCACCAAATGCCGCACAGCTTCCACATCATCATAGACAACACGGTCAATGTCCATAAACGGCACAACGGCGCGAATAGTGGCACGCACTCGCTCCAAAGGCTCACTGGAGCGAAGTGGCTTCAGGAAATCAATGCCCT
>JANYDO010000190.1 GCA_025363605.1 Candidatus Kapaibacterium sp. | reverse complement strand
AAAATACACATTCTACTACTGACCACCAAAAGAACTTCGTCGCGCTATATCGCGCCGCGCCCTGCGCTCAAAGCAGCGCAGACCGTGACCGCTCAGGCTGCGACGAAATGCCTTATGTCCCCATGCCTGAAGGCAGGGGCTTTACGGCATACCTGGTAAAAAAATCAGTGCGACTTCTTACCGCGAAACACATACTTGCCCGTAATTTTCCGCCGAAACCGTGCTGCCGTTGTATTCGGAAACACGCCTATTCGCCGCACTTCCAGAGGGTCTTCATGCAAAAAGAGCGAACCGGAGTCGGACGCAATACCAAATTTGTAGCCCGATTCTCCCACAAGTCGCTTCACATCTGCACTCAGCGAACCGTAAGGATAACAAAAACTATTGACCGAACGCCCCAAGCGCTCCTCTAAGGCTCGCTTAGAAAACCCTATTTCTTCTGCCGCCGCCGCAAGCGGTATCGCGCCTAGGCGTGGATGCGTCATGGAGTGCGAACCGAAATCTATACCGTAGCGCTGCATTTCGAGAATTTGTGCGACTGTCAGAAGTGATGTGGGCGCAAAGTCCGGTGAATCCTTATCCCAAAGATTCTGTTTCATACCCGCAACAAGGAAAATCGTTGCCGTGAAGCCGTAGCGCTGCAAAAGCGGAAAAAGAAGTGTGTAATTGTCCTCGTAGCCATCATCAAACGTGAGCAAAATCGGTTTCCGCTCAGGACGGAAGCGGTTTGCGAGTGTTGGCATTGAGGCAAGGTCGCTCAGAGTAAGCGTCGTAAAACCTTCTTCTTTCAATATCTGCAAGTGTTCCTCAAATTGCGCCGCCGTCACCCAAATTGGCAGCGAGCCGCCTTCTTCCTTACTTTGCACAATGCGGTGATAGGTCAGTATCGGCACTTCGTAACGGCGCTTTTCCGACCATGCTTGCTGATAAATAGCATCCATGCGGCTTACAAGATGCTCCATGTTGAACTCCTCTGCAACACGCTTTCGGACTATTGCAGCACTGTTACTTTTGTCCTGCGCCTGTTTCAATGCGGCATTCAGGCTTGATGGTAATGTTTCCCATGCAAAATGTTTGCCGGCATCAATATCGCCAAAATTGGTTCGGAGCGCTCCGTCAAGCGTTTCCGGCGTAATAAGCCCGTGCAAACGTGCTTCCCCAACCGCAATAACGGGCTTTTCGAGCAACAGTGCTTCGATTGCCGAGCGTCCCGCGCCAATAACGACATCGGACGCAGCGAGATAATCCGCCACATTATCTACATAGCCCGTAAACTCTACCGTTGGACGAAAGGCATCGAACCGAGCGGGAATGCCGTTTTTATCACCGCCCACCACGCGCAACTGCGCCCCTTCACCCAGAAGCGGCACAATTTCTTGCACAAGACGATAGGCAAGGTCGCCTTTTTCTTTGGAAAGTCTGCCGAGCAAGGTAATAAGCGGCTTTGAAGTGCGTAGTTTTTCCACAACAACCTCTAAAACGCGCGGTTTGTCCACGCCGTTGCGTACTACTTCGACCGACCGAGCGTTTACACCAAGCTCCTGCACAAGGTTCTCACGAATTGCCTCGCAGACAGGCAGCACCTTATCGCCAAATGCTTTCACGAGTTTGCGGGAGAAATGCGTCGGTTGCCGCCCGTGAACCGTCGTGACAAGCGGAATGCCGCACCACCAAGCCGCAAAATACGCGCACCACCCCGCAGCCCGCGAGTGCGCATGAATCACCTGCACACGGTGTTCGCGCACAAAGCGCACCAGAAATCGGATGTTCCTCACGCGCTGCCGAAAACCACGTTTATTGAAGGGAAGCGGTGTAAAATCAGCTTGCGTAGATTTGGTAAGCGTGTCCGAAACGATGAATACCCGATGACCCAATGCATAAAGCCTGTCTGCAAGCGCCGTTGCATAGACTTCTGCACCGGTAACTTCGAGTTGTGAAAGCGCCATGAGAATATTCACGTGAGTTTCCCTCTTCAATGACAATTATTTTTTCTTCAATGTGCCGTCCGCTTCGATAATAAGCGATGTTTGGGGCATATCGGCTTGGGTGAGTTCTCGGAGGAGGCTT
This sequence comes from Candidatus Kapaibacterium sp., assembly GCA_025363605.1. Taxonomy (GTDB): domain Bacteria; phylum Bacteroidota; class Ignavibacteria; order Kapaibacteriales; family UBA4661; genus PH2015. The sequence continues at coordinate 32,524 of JANYDO010000190.1, read as the reverse complement.
ATCGCTTGCTTTTCGGTGTCAAGAACGGGGACACCGGGCGCAAGCTGTACCACAGGCACAATTTTCCCACTCAGAAATTTACCGGAAGTCTCGTCAATACTTGCTTCCAGAACGCACGTAACGCCGCTTACGCCCTTGACATTGATGTTGCCGTAGGTGAGAAAATTGCCGAGCGAGTAGGCAATAAGATGGTCGTTGTAGAGTTCCAATGCGCGAAGCACGTGCGGACCATGCCCGATGACCATATCTGCACCCGCATCAATGGCTGCATGGGCGAAACGAATGGAATTACCTCTATTTTCACCGACAAATATTTCGGTTTTGTTCTGGACGTGCATCGCGCCTTTGCCCTCAGCTCCACCGTGGAACGAGACAATAACACGGTCGAAGCGCTTTTTGAGATCGCGGATGACGTTTTGGGCGTTGTCTATGTCGGAGATATTATGCGAGGTCTCCGAAAAGCCGAAGGCAGCAATAGCACAACGTTTTCCTTTGACCGACAATTCCGCAAAACTACGCTTGGGAGCAGGAAGTACGCCTTGTTCACGGAGGGTTTGTTTGGTTAGTTCCGCGCCTTCTGCGCCGTAATCGTCAGCATGGTTGTTGTCTACACTCATCACCGTAAAGCCCAGATTTTTAAGCGTTGGCGCGAGTGTGAGCGGCACGCCAAACTCGAAGCATACGCCTCTTCGCCGCGAAGCCTCTGCGCACTTTTGCGGTTTCATCCCCTCGCGCACGAAAGCAGCTTCAAAATTGCCGAAGGTAATGTCTGCGCCCCGCAAATATGCACCAATGGAGTCCACGAAAATTTGTCCGTTCTGTGGCGGGATAAACGTTTGCGGTGTGTATGAGCCAAGCAGCACATCACCGACGGCTTTAATGCGGATTTGAGCGTAGAGACTTGTTGCGGAACTCAGCGCTATGATGACGATAACAAATGCTAAAAAATAAGTATTGATGCGGTGTTTCATATAGTTGTCCGTGCAAAAAAACAGGAATAGCAAAATTCGTAAAATTTTTAAATTCAAGTGGCTTTATCACTAAGCAATGCGGCAAATGCCGTGAGAAGCCGCTGCACCTTGCGCAACGTTTCTTCATCCGTGATAACGGCATCATTACTGATTTTCGTTTTGGCAAATGAAATCACGAGCTGCGTTTCGTCCCGGACGGCGGCTTCAATAACATGGAGCGTTTCCAGAAGCGAGGCGTGACCTTTTTCGCCGAGCGAAGACGCAGTAATGAGTGCTAAGGGCTTGTGCGAAAATTCACACGATGAAACCGTCCAGTCTATCGCATTCTTGAGTGTTCCCGGCACTCCCATTGCATACTCCGGTGTACAAATAAGCACACCGTCAGCCTGCCGGAGAAGGTTGCGAAAATGGATTACTGCGTGGGGCGGATTATCTGTGTCGAGGTCGGGATTAAAATGCGGAATCTCTGCCAGTTGATTGAAAATAGTAATCGTAAAATCCGCTTTTGTTAATTCAGTTATTGCCCTGATATAATTGAGGTTTGACGATTGAGCGCGTGTGCTGCCGGATATGGCAAGAATGTTTTTATGAGTGGTCATAGAAAAGTGTTTATTGGGTGAATCGCTGGATAATTCGGTTCTGAGAAAAGACAATCAGCGATAGCCCCGAAAATACGCAATTTCGCCAATCTGAGCGAATGAAGTGAGGACATGAATTTTTATTCGGCGGACGCATCCTGCCGAAAACGTTGATGCTCCGCAGGCAGCCTCCACCAAGGCGTTGCCGGAAATTCGTGATGCTCGTAATGATAGCCAAAATGGTAGCACGTCAAAAACGAAAGGACTGTGCCAAAGTTACTCGTTCTGGAGCGATGGCGATTCGTATAGCCACCATTCGGCAGATTCAGATTTGGCTCTTTGTGCGGCAAATACGTGCCAAAATAAAAAAGCTGAATCGTACTAAGCAATGACGGTATAACCCAAAACAGGATAATCGTTTGGGCGGGGATATGAAGGACGTGCTGCATGATGTTGAACAAAAGCGCCATGCCTACAAGTTGCTTCCAGCCAATGTAGTTCATCAAAAAATGCAGATACCAGCGCACAAACCCTGTGTGTTCGCCGTCGTGAAAGTCCGGGTCATCGTGCGGCATAGCAACGTGGCGGTGATGTTCCCAGTGTTTATGCCATAATTTTTTATACGAGAAGAGAGCGTACAAACGCACTGCGGTAATACCCAGCAGATGATTCAGCCCTCTGTAATGCCTACACACCGCACCGTGCATGGCATCATGCGCTGTGATAAAAAGTCCGGTAAAAAGAAATGTCTGCAATGCAAGGTGAAAAGCGCCTTGCAGGGGGTGAATCGCAAAGGCATCAAGTGTAAGCGCAAAAGCAAGGTGTCCCGCCCACGCGAGCATAATCGTCAGCGCTATGGCAATCCCTTTTGCGCTATCGGCTTTTGTAGAGCGCATAGTTGCTCCCTTTTGGGGTGTTGAATCTTCGTTTCACGTTAGTATTTTTAGCCTTCTTATTTTAACCGAACATCCGTCCGTAAAGCCGATGCCCATCTTCTGCAAAACGCTCAAAATAGCCCGTGTACCACTGGCAAAGCGATGCGCCGGCAGAGAAACTTTCTTCCACGTCCTGCACCGTTGCCACGCCGCCCGTCCGAATGATGTGAAATTCTCGTGTGAGTTTTTGCGAAGCAATATAGATGCTTGCTGCCCGAACAAGCTCCAACGATGAGGCGCGAAGCGGTTCGCCACTCACGCCACCACCGAAGGTTTGGGTGAAATAATCGAACAATTCTTGGTCGTCCGCGTGAAGCATGGCGCGGTGCTTGGTGTAGTTGGTGGAAGTATTGCCAAAGTTCACGCCGTCGTAGTCTGAAGCAAGCAGAATATCCAGCAACGGCGCTACATCTGCGCTTGCGGTATCGGTTGAAAACTTTACGACAACAGGCAGATTCCTCGAACGCTTCTGTAAAAAGTGTTGACCGATATACGCAAGACGCTCCGTGATTGCTTCCAGCGTTGATGCACCGTGCGCCACATTCGGACAACTTTCGTTTATTTCCAAAAAATCTACATTTGCTTTGTCATACCATTCCATACCTTGCACGAGTTCCCGCAATGCCTCTTGTCCGCTTGATTCCGGAGCGGTCATCAGACTTGCTCCTATTGGGAAATCTGCCTTCTTCTCAAACGCTGCAAGACGCTTCGCTACGGCTTCGTTTCCGTCATTCGGCAGTCCCAGCCAGTTAGATGCCGCTCGTGAACGCGGATAGGGCGCAAACGGCTTGACAATGCCATTGCGAATGTTTCCCGTGCGCTTGTGTGCCGTTGATGTTCCGGCAAGATAGCCGCCCGCACCTTGCCGCCAGACTGTTTCGTAGCCTTCGCCCTGCTTGAACATTCCGGCTGCATTGAGAAGTCCATTCCGAAAGGTTAGCCCCCAAAGCGTCCGTGCATGATGATCGGGAATATGCACCGATGTAGGCTTTTCAGCCGTAAGCGCCGAGAGAAACACGTTCCGCCCCGAAGAATACATCTGCGTTGCCAGTGGCGGCGGCAAATGCATCGCAATCGGTCGCACGATGTGGTCTAGGCGGGCAATGGATTCAGAAAGCATAGAGTTTTTCGGTTTTTGAAGTGGTCAATAGCAAAAACCTCACTTGCAGAAATGCCTTTGGAGGAAAGCATTTAGTCGCGCAAGTGAGGTTTGAAGCGTCATCGGCATTGACAATAAGGATTGCTTACCGTTTTTTGTTTTTAGCTGAGGAATTACCCTCACTGCCGTTCGATTGTCCCGGAAGTGTGCGTCCTTGCTGTCCGGCGGCTTCCTGTGCTTGACGCAAGCGCTTTTGCAGCCAGCCTTCTTTTTTCGGTGCTTTTTTGAGGTCAGCCAGTGTCAGTTTGTTTTTTGCAAAGTGTGTTGTATAGTATTGCTGCGCTACGCTCAAAATGTTGAACATGAAGTAATAGAGCGACAATCCCGACGGCAGAGCACTAAAACCAAACGTCATCATTATCGGCATCACATAAACCATTGCGCGTTGTTGCGGGTCTTTGACGGTAGCGTACTGCTGTGCAAACATCGCCAAGCCGGAAGCAATAGCCAAGCCGGAAACAATGTCCACATTCAAAAGCGGCAGTTTGAATGGCAAGCGGATAATTTCGTCAGCAATGGAAAGGTCGTGTATCCATCCGAAAAAGGGTGTTTGACGAAGATTGATGTCCGACGAAAAGACACTGTACAGCGCGGTAAAAATTGGAATTTGCAGCACAAGCGGCAAGCATCCGCCCGCAGGATTGATGCCGTATTGCCCGTAGAGCGCCATTGTTTCTTGCTGCTGCTTTTGCGTATCGTCTTTGTACTTCGTCTTAATTTTTTCCATTTCCGGTGCGAGCAGTTGCATCTTCTGTGCCGTGCGTGTCTGCCCGACGGTGAGCGGATGCAAGAGCAGTTTCATCAAGAGCGAGAAAATGATAATTGCCAAGCCGTAATTGGAGACAACGAATTTATAGACGAAGCGCAGAAGCGGCAAAATGAAGTATTCACCGACCGGGCGAGCGATATATTGCAAGCCCAAAAACGATTGATTCGCAAAATTAAATGCTGATTCCAAGCCGTAGGGCTTCAAAATTTCATAGTCCACGGGACCAATATAGACCGTAAAATTATCGACACGATTGTTGTGGTATGGCACATCAATTTTCATGTCGTAGTATTCCAATACGCCTTCGTGCGGGGCGCTCATTTTGTAGCCGGTAAGCGTTGTTTGGAGCGTTTCAGCGCTGAGTGCTGCTGAAGGTTTGATAGCGGCAAGGAAATATTTTGACTTTATCGCGGCAAAGTCCAATACACCGTTGGTTTCGACCGGCTTTGCATCTCCGCCGGCATCAATTTCCGAAGCCGTACCGTTTTGGGCAAGCCATGCTTTTGCTTGACTGGATTCATCTACACTGTTTTTTTCTTGAAACTGTAAGCCATTTTGCCAGAGAAGCGAATATTTTTTGTCCATCACGCCTTCCATACCGCTAATGCGAACGGCAAGGTTGGTGTGGTAGCGATTACCATAGAAAGTATAGGTTTTCTCGATAACTCCACCGTTTGCAAGCGCAAGCGTGGCAACGATGCTGACGGAATCATCGCCCGACACACGGAAGTAATTACCGCCCGATCGGGGATTTTTCACGGTAAAGAAGAGTTCGCGCGTGTCCACGACATTACTCTCGCGTGTTGCTGCGCCTTGTCCGTCATTCTTATCGGTAAATTTGATACCAAGCGCACCGAACTGATTTTTGAAAGGAACGAGTTGCACAGTGTCGCCATACCACGACTTAAACTCTTTCAAGCGCCACGAGCGGACAGTACCACCTTCAGCAATAATACGTGCTCTGATGTGGTCATTCTCTACAACGATGGACTCGCTTGCGCCCGATAGATGTTTGTCATAGAGAGCGCCATATTTGCTATGGAGCGGGTTTGTCGTGTTTGCTTGATTCTGCACACCTTTTGTGGCTCCCTGAGAAGCGGAAGATGATTGTCCAGAAGTCTGTGGTTGAGAGGCTTGCGAGGAATTTTGTTGTTGAGCGCTCTGCTGCTGGTCGTTTTGCTGTTGAGTGCTTTGCTCTTGAGCACTTTGCTGTTTTGGCTTCGGTGCTGGGGCTTGGATAGAAGTCCACGTCATATAGCCCGCGACAATGATGGCAATAAGCAAAAAGCCAATAAACTGTTTTCGTTCCATAGTTTTAATTACGAATGAGGAAGTACGAATTACGAGTTAAATATTTCAAAAATTAGGGAACAAAATCCACGCCACCCGGATGAAAAGGATGACATTTGCCGATACGCTTGACGGCAAGCCAACTGCCACGCAAAGCACCGTACTTTTCTACCGCTTCAATAGCATAAACTGAGCAAGTCGGATAGAACCGACACGCCCCGGGAAGCATCGGCGAAATAATACGTTTGTAGAATCGTAAGAACAAGAGAACAAGCCATTTCATAGCGCTGCCTGCGGTTCGATTGTGGAATGTGTCTGATGATGATGAAGTTTGGAACGATAGTACCGCTCGGCATTTTGAAAAATGCGCTCGACAAGCGGTTGAATTTCCACCAGATGTAATAGAGACGGCTTGTCGGGAATGATGTTGCAAATCAGCACAATCGCAGCAATCGGGAATGGTTCATTTTCAGCATAGAACGGCATGGACTGAACGTTCCAGAGCGCATTTTGCACGGCAGCACGAAGAATCCGCTTCACGCGGTTACGCATGGCAGCCGGGCGTGTACGTCGCTTTGCTCCTACGCCCACAAGCACAGTATCCGTCGGAATCACGGCAAATTTTGCCATATCAGGCACGGAGGATTTTTCCAACGCAGCAAGAGTGTGACGAAAAAGAATAAATCCCGTCACGCCGCGATAGGCAAACCGCGCCCCATGCTCAAAGACCACATCGAATGTACCATGTCCCTTCAGCGGTGCAATGCGGACGTTCTGTGTTGCCATTGGAAAAGATAATGATACCTAAGAAAAGTGAATTGTCTGCTGAATATGCAAGACGAGTGTGCCGAACACAAATCAGGCGCAAGAAGAGTATTCATGCGCCTGAAAAGAAATAGTCAATCGTTCCGCGATGGGGAAGAAGCAAAAACGGTCTAACCGTTACGCGGCTCATCGCTAACGGTGAGACGGTGCCGTCCTTTGGCGCGGCGTGCCGCGAGGACTTTACGTCCGTTTTTGGTCGCCATGCGTGCGCGGAAACCGTGTACACGGCGGCGGCGCAGCTTGCTGGGTTGATACGTGCGTTTCATTGTGCGTTATGAAATAACAGTGAAAAACGAATAGTTGTTTTTGCGGTACTTTAGCGAAAGACTACAAACATAGTAAATTTTTGCGATATACGCAGCAATTTTTTTTCATTGTATCTTTGACATAACCGATGATGTCACCTAGCAATCGCCCGCACGGCATGGAACACTTCCATCTCATGCGGAACTCGACATTTTCCTACAACTTTGCCATTTTCGAGGCTTCGGGGAAGAGCGTGAGCGCTTTCTCCAATTGCTTGCTTTGAATAAGGGCAATGATAAAGGAGCTGTCTTGCCAATTCCAGATGAAACTTGCAACCATACCCTTCATCGTCGTGCGGAGTATTGCTTCTTCCTTGTCCCATTGCTCGGCGTTCCATTCTACTTTTTTCTCTTTCGCCGTTTCTTTGTACATCGCCAGCAGCGTGTCATCTACTTTATAGTTGGTCAAAAATGCTTTCAGGTCTTTGCCGTATTTTTTGCGAATGTCGTTGCCGTACTTCAAGATATATTCCTGCGTTACTTCAGGGAACACACCACCACGTGCGAGTGATTGATAGAGCTTGCCGACAGTATCGCTTTTGACGACGTAATCCGGCACAATACCGCCACCGCCGACCACTTTACGGCCATTTGCCGTTTTGAAGCTCGGACGTGAGGAATCGGCATTTTCGCGGGCGTGCTCAAAGTTTGCCCCTTCTTGGAGGTCAATGCGTCCGTCTTGAGCATTGTACGATTTTTTGTCCTTAAAGGCGCGTTGAATGAGGCGACCCGACGGCGTATAGTATTTTGCCGTCGTCAGCTTTATGGAAGAGCCATCACGAAGCGGGTAGAATTGCTGCACCAAGCCTTTGCCGAAGGTCGTTTCGCCGACGACAATACCGCGGTCAAGGTCTTGAATTGCACCGGACACAATCTCGCTTGCCGATGCCGAACCGCCATTGACCAGTACCACAAGCGGAATATCTTCGAGATTTCCTGCCGCCGTGGACGGATAGGACTCGCGGATTTGTTCGTTACGGTCTTTGGTGTAAACAAGCGTGCTACCGGCTTTGATAAATTCATCCGCCAAGCGCCATGCTTGGTCGAGATAGCCACCCGGATTATTGCGTAAATCCAGCACAAGGCGCTTCATACCTTGCTTTTTAAGACTTTTTACGCCTTCCACTACGTCTTGCGTCGTCGTAGCGGCAAAGCGGTCAATGAAGATATAACCAGTTTCTTTGTCCATCATGTAGCACGCCACAAGTGCCGGGGTATTGATTTGACTGCGGGTAATCTCAATATCGGTGAGTTTATCCGAACCGATACGCTTCACCGTAACGATGACTTTCGTGCCGAGCGGACCTTTCAGCTTGCGCGGAACGCTGTCTTGCTTAATGCCGACAGCATTTTCACCGTTGATTTTGACAATTTTATCACCGCAAAGCAGTCCTACTTTTTCGCTTGGACCGTCAAAAAGTGGCGTAATGACGGTGAGTGTGTCTTTCAGGATGCCAAAGCGAATCCCGATACCGAAATAGTTACCGCGAAAAGCATCATCAAAATTTTCTTTTTGTTTGGCGGGCAGATAATCAGCGTAGGGGTCATTAAGTTGGTCTAATGCGCCTCGAATGGCGCTTTCGCCGACTTTGACGGGATCATTTTTGTCAACATGGTATTGCGAAATATACTGCAAGACATCGTTAAATTTATATGCCTGCAAAGACCATTCATCTTGCGAGGTAGCGGGCTGCAAGAGTGCGCCGCCTGCAACGCCTAGCACCAGAAATGCTGCGGCAGTGAGCCAGAGTCGTTTATTCATGGGTGTTGTGGGGGAAATGGAGAGAGAAATAAAAAATACTATCGTGCTTGATAACACTGATTAGACGCTTTATTGCATTGCAAAGTTACGGAAAAAACAGGGACTTTGGGCAAAGGAAGTGTTAAAGAGTGTTAAGCATACTTTTTTCACACTTCCACGCGGGTGCGGCAATTCTTTTTTGTATTTTACCGCCGTACCTGTAACCTTCTTGCTACTGTATCATTCTTTTGCTTAGGCGAAATGTAATTGCTTCTAAACAAACGCATTATGAAGCGCCTGTGTTCTCTATTTGTCGCAAAAACCACACACCGTCATGCCGCAACGAATCACATTGTCACGACTCCTTTTTGTTATCCTCTTTGGCTTGCTCTCTCTCGGCACCGAAACGCTTGCGCAAACCCCTTTGTCACGTAACGACACGACGCGCTCCAGTCGGGGTAAAGATTTCTACATGGTTTTTTTGCCGAATTTTCATGAAGAAGGGCGCGACACGTCGAATACGCGCGATTCGCTATTTATTTTTGTCACTTGCGACAAAGCCACGAGCGGGCGCATCACCTATCGTAACCGCTTCGGACGCGAGACGGTGCGCGGCTTCTCCTTACCCGACCCCACGCAAATTTACACCTTTTCCATCAATTACGGCGACCTTGAATTGGAAGGCTTTAACAGCAATGGAAGTTTGAATCCGGCTGTGCAGAGCGAGAAAGTCGCCCCGCAGTATTTTCGCATCGAAGCAAATGACGAAGTGACGGTCTATGCGCTGAATCAAGCACGCTTCACCAGCGATGCACATTTGGTGCTGCCCGTGCCAGCACTTGGACGCGACTATGTGGTGATGTCCTATACCAGCGATGGCTCAGGCTTGCCATTTTTTAACAATACCGTTGGCAACGATACGCCGTCGCAATTTGCTGTGGTAGCGGTAGCAGACAACACCGATGTTACCATCACGCGCACAACACCAACCTTTCCCAGCCAATCCACCACGACACAAACTATTCGTCTTCAGCGTGGCGAAAGCTATCTTTTGCAGGCAGATACGCGGCTTGATAATGGTCGTGGCGACTTGACTGGTTCGCGCGTCAAAGCCACAAAGCCTGTAGCAGTCTTCGGTAGTCACCAACGAGCATTATTGCCCATTCAGTTCAAATCGTCTCTCAGTTCGCGCGACCACCTTGTAGAACAGATACCGCCTGTGGAAACATGGGGCAAAAGCGTATTTCTTGTGAACCACGCACAGCCAACGATTCAAGCAATAGCCGGAAGCGATATTTATAGAGTGCTTGCCGCCTACGACAACACGCGCGTTTTGCTGAACGGGCAGCCGCTTGTCACACTCAATGCAGGACAGTTCTACGAAGCACCTCTACCGCAAGATGGCTGGATAACGGCAAACGAGCAAGTTCTGGTGGCACAATTCAAAAAGACGGCAACGCCGAGTGGCATCGGCGGAGGCGTAGGGGCGCAGGTCGGCGACCCTTTTATGATGGTCATTCCGACAGTCGAGCAATACGACAAGAGTTACCGATTTATCAATGTCCGTGTCCGCGATGTTGGAGCGGCGGGAAACGAATCGTTTACCGAGCATTATGTCACGATTGTCATTCATTCCAACGGCGTAAATTCGCTGCTCTTCGATGGTCAGTCTCTCCCACAAGTCTTCCGTCCTATTGCTAATTCAGGATATGTCTATGGCAATTTTCGTGTAAATGCAGGCGTACACACGGCACGTGCGGATTCCGGCTTTGGCATTTATGTCTATGGCTACGGACAGGCAAATTCTTACGGCTACATCGGAGGCGGGAAACTGCGCGTGATTGCACCTGACCGCGACCCGCCGCAAATCGTACTGCGACCCGAATGTTCGGGCGTGAGCGGCGTTGTGCTTGATACCCTTGTCACTGACTCGCGCATTGACAGCGTAAGGCTTGCTCCGACGACACTTGCGAACGTGCGCCTTATGGTCGAGCCATTTATACGCTATGCCGATTCGGTGCGATTCCGTGCCGACCTGATTAATCCATACGCCGATGGCGGTTTTAGCGTGGAAGCGCGAGATTCGGTGGGTTTCGTCACTCGGCGTAACGTGCCGGTCTATGGCTTTACCATTGGCTTGGCAGGACAAGGTGCTGTCGGAAACGCTCCCACTCTGCGGTTCCAAATACCAACCGGCAGAACACGAGCGTTTCCAATTGTTCTGACGAACTACGGCTCGACAGCGCAAACTATTTCGACACTTCGATTTGTGCAGGGGGCTGTCGGATTGCAAATTGTGGGCACGACGCTCCCCATTGTCATTGCAGCCGGAGCAAGCGACACACTCACGGTGAGTTATCACGCTTTCCAAGACGGTATTTTTACGGACACCCTTCGTGTAGGAAGCACGTGTGCAAGCCGGGCGGTATCTATTGTTAGTTTTGAATCGCAGACTGACCGCTCTGCGCCCGTTTCTCAGCAACAGCCCGACGCTTGCGGACAGCGCATTGCGTTTGATTTCCTTGAAGATGGTGTGTTTTCATCAGGAATTGCGTCTGTTGTCGCAGAAACGCTGGTGAACTGTACACTTCGCACTGATAGCATAGGCGGTGTGCGAACGCGAAGTATTATCACCGTTACCAATCCCAGACGGGATGCTCTTTATACGCTACAAGTGCGCGATTCGTCGGGGAATGTGCTGACATTGCGCGATATAATCCCCGGCTTCACGGTAGAATTGGTCGGTGACCGCACCACATCGGGAAATTTCAACGAAACGACGATTGGCGGAACAACGAACTGCATCACGTTGCAATACCGTAACGTCGGGCAGACACCGCTTACCCGCTTCGCGCTTGCGCCACAGCGTAACCAAATTTTTTCCATACCTGTTTCGCAACTTCCTTTCACTATTGCTCCCGGTGCGACGAGTCGCATCAGTGTCTGCTTTGCGCCCATAGAAGCCCAAGACTACCGCGACACCCTCATTATCGGTGGGAATTGTCTCGGCGATACACTTATCCTGCGTGGAACGGGTATTGCGCCGGTGCGGATAATAGATTCACGCTGTGATGTGCAAATTCGTTTACGCACCATTTCTACGCCGACGGTGCTTGCTATTGTGAACACCCGTCCCCAACCTGCATCGGAAGCAGCAACGGTGCGCGTCATGGTCAGCGAAGAAGTGGATATTAGCATCAAACTCTACACAGCAGACGGCATAGAGCGCATGAGTGTTTATGAAGGTGCATTGCAAGCGGGCGAAACGGACGTGATTGTGGGAACTCAAGGGCTGGAGGCGGGCGTATATTTCTGTGTTGTGCAGGCAGGCACGAAGCGGTCTGTACGGCAAATAGTTATTGTACGCTAAACGTTCTACGGAAATTGTTCGTAGCCGGTACAATCTTTTTCATTCGATTGCCTATTGGCTATGTATAAATCGCTTGTGTGATTGAACGAATTTCCCTAGATTACGACGTTTTCACAACGTTTGTGGGCAGATGTTCTCGGTTGTTTTTGCGGTCTTTTGCTCATTACCCGTCTATTTTCTTTGTCATTTTCTATTTTCTGAGCATTATGGCTTTCTCTACGTATCAACGCCTTTTTTCGCGCTCGGCGGGTGTGCTGGCACATATTACCTCGCTTCCTTGCCGTTTTGGTATTGGTGATATGGGCAAATCCTCGTTCCAATTTGTGGATTTTCTCGCCACCGCGCAGCAGCGCCTCTGGCAAGTGCTTCCTCTCACGCCAACCGGCTATGGCAACAGTCCGTATTATTCCTACTCGGCAATGGCGGGTAATCACTTGCTCATTAGCCCCGATATGCTGAAAGAGCGGGGGTATTTAACGGACAATGACTTGACTCATGTACCCGAATTTCCCGATACTCACGTAGATTTTGGTACCGTTATTCCTTTCAAAATGGGCTTGCTTGAAAAAGCCTTTGTTCATTTTAGTGCAAAGCCGACTAAAAAAGACGCTACTGACTTTGCTACATTCTGTAAAAATAATGATTCATGGCTGCCGGATTTTGCGCTTTTTGTTGCACTCAAAGACGGTAAATACGGTGGTCAACCGTGGGATAAATGGGAACAAGCAGACCGCCTCCGTGAGAAAAAAGCAATGGACGCTGCTCGTAAAAAATATGCTCACCTCATCGAACTGCATACCTTTTTGCAATATGAATTTGCGACGCAATGGCAAACCTTACGAAAATATGCAAGTACAAAAGGCGTAGCACTGGTCGGCGATATTCCGATTTTTGTGGCATACGACTCTGCTGATGTGTGGTCGAAAAAAGAAGTATTTCGATTAGACGACAATGCCTTGCCGACGCACGTTGCCGGAGTGCCGCCGGATTACTTCTCCGCTACGGGGCAGCTCTGGGGCAATCCGCATTACAACTGGACACAAATGGAAAAAGATAATTTTACATGGTGGGGCGACCGTTTCCAGAAATGCTTAGAACTTTATGATATTGTCCGCGTTGACCATTTTCGAGGCTTCGAGGCATTCTGGGAAGTTCCTTTTGGCGAAGCGACCGCGATGAAAGGAAAGTGGGTACTTGCTCCGGGACAAAAGCTCTTCAAAGCAATGAAAAAACGATTCGGTGATTTGCCCGTGATTGCAGAAGATTTAGGCTTGATAACGCCGGAAGTAACGGCGCTGCGTAAGGAATTTGGTATGCCGGGGATGAAAATTCTGCAATTCGGCTATGAAGGCGGCGACCCGACCGACGGCTTTCTGCCGCACAACTACGAGACGGACTGCGTAGTCTATACCGGTACGCACGACAACGACACTACGCTCGGCTGGTTCCGCTCTTGCAGCGACGACCGCAAACGCAATGCTCTTGAGTATCTGCGTGCTTCCAGTGAGCAGGAAGTTGTTTGGGAAATGATTCGTGCGGCATATCTTTCCACAGCACTGTACGCCATTATTCCTTTGCAAGACATTCTCACACTTGGCACAGAGTCTCGCATGAATTTTCCCGGCAAAGCCGATGGTAACTGGGGTTATCGCCTACTTCTAAACCAGCTTGGGGAGTGGCATATCACAATGCTTGCGAAATTAGCACGAATTGCCAATCGGCTTGAACCGATTGAAAAAGAAGCCGTAAAGCTGGAATCCACCATTTAAGAATCGCAGATACTAAAGAACTCACTATGACGAGCATCCTAATTATTGATGACAACAAGCACATTCGCACACAAATCAACCTCGTATTGAAGTTGGAAGGCTATAAAACCTTCATGGCTTCCAACGGGCTTGAAGGAGTGCAAATGGCACATGATGCTCACCCCAGCCTCGTGATATGTGATATTATGATGCCGGAAATGGATGGCTACGGTGTGCTTAGTACCTTGCGAAACGACCCCAAAACAGCCGATATTCCGTTTCTCTTTTTGTCGGCAAAAGCCGAAAAACACGATATTCGTCAGGGAATGAATCTTGGTGCGGACGATTACTTATGGAAGCCCTTTAGCACCGAAGATCTGATTAAAGCTATCCAAGCCCGACTGGACAGACACGAAATGACCCGTCGCGTGATGTCGGAAAAACTTTCCCCGCTTGCGAATGTTTCGCTCACGCGTGATAAGTTTCTTGCGCTGATGACGCACGATCTTAAAAGTGCATTCACCGGTGTCATCGGGCTTGCAGAACTTATGTCGGCGAAATATACCGATATGTCGCCGGAAGAATTTGATGAAACGCTTCAACTGATGAACGAAACCGTCCAGTCCACCTACGGCTTGCTCGATTCGTTCTTAGAATGGTCGCGCTTGCAAATTGGCGGTATGTCTGCCACGCCTCGTAATTTCGATGTGCAGCCCAATACCCAGCGTGTTATCTCGCTTCTCTCGGCAAATTCTTCCCATAAAAAAATCACCCTTGTCAATGCGGTTCCCGAAGAAACGAAAATCTTCGCCGATGAACGCATGACAGAGGCTATTTTGCGCAATTTGCTCTACAACGCAGTAAAATTCACGCCCCTTGGCGGTAAAGTTACCGTCAGTAGCAACGACGAAGGCGAAATGGTGCGTATTTCGGTCGAAGATACCGGTATCGGTATTAGCGAGGAAGATATTGTGCGCCTTCTGGAGCCAGAGAACGAATTTACGACGCTCGGCACATTCGGCGAAAAAGGCACTGGGCTTGGTGTTCTTTTCTGCCGCGAGCTTGCCGAAAAAAACAGGGGTGATCTGCGAGTCGAAAGCGTGAAAAATCATGGTTCGACCTTCTCCTTTACCTTGCCCAAAGCCCGCCTGTGATGCTGCTTTCTTTTTGAGTTCTTGTTTTTTTATTCCCTCCAGTCTTAACCTTTTTCGCACGATGCACATTATTCCTGCTATTGACATTATTGACGGCAAATGCGTTCGCCTTGCCCAAGGGCAGTACGCCGCAAAAACTGTGTACGATGAATCTCCTGTTGACGTAGCAATGCGCTTTCAGGATGCTGGTATAAAGCGCTTACACGTCGTGGATCTGGACGGCGCGAAGGCAAAGCAGATTGTCAATTATCGGACGCTGGAGCAAATTACGCGCCACGCTGAGATGCTGCACGTGGACTTTGGCGGCGGCATACAGTCCGACGACGATGTACGGATTGCTTTTGAGAGCGGAGCGCGTCAAATAACGGCGGGAAGCGTCGCCGTCAAAAATCGGGAAATGTTCTTGCGGTGGATTAGTGAGCGGGGCGCAGAAGCAATTATTCTTGCTGCCGATGTCCGCGAGGAGCGAATTGCCGTGAGCGGCTGGGAAGAAGTAACGGAAATCTCTCTCATGGAATTTCTCGCAGAATATGAAGCGCAAGGCATTCAATACGCAATGTGTACCGACATCAGCAAGGACGGCATGATGCAGGGTTCGGCAAACGACCTCTATCGGCGTATTCGGGATGAGCGCCCTGCACTCCATTTGATTGCAAGCGGCGGTGTGTCATCCATGCACGACCTTGAGGAATTAGAATCTATCGGTGTTTGGGGAGCAATCATCGGCAAAGCCTTGTACGAAGGAACGCTCACTATTCCTGATTTGAAGCGGTTTTTATAAACCTCAACTTAATGTATCAAGCTCTGCGCCACTGCTACGACCGCTCCATATCTCCCACCTGCACCACAACTTTCCCGACAGTCTTGCCGGACTGGAACATCGCTATTGCCTCCGGCAGATTTGCAAACGGGAACGTATGCCCCACAAGCGGCTTGGGAAGCGGCAGAGCTTGAATCTCTGCGATAAGGCGCTTCATTTCGCCAACATTATCCCACAGCCAAATAAGATTGAAGCCCAGCACTGCCTTGTTTTGCTCTATCATGGACAGCGCATCAAACTTCGGTCGCTGAAGCCATTTCCACGCCAGCGAAAGATAGGGCGGACGTTTTCCCTGAAATGCCATGCTTGCCGAACCGAAGCACACCACACGTCCTGCGGGCGCAAGCGCATCATAGCTTGCCTGCAAAGCGTGACCGCCCAAACTGTCCAGCACAAGCGTTAGCGGACGCTCACCAAGTGCCGACTCAAGGTCGTGCTTTGATGCACGGTACGACGTGCCGGAGCGCACAAACAAGCGGTCGTAGCCTTCTTTGCGTAAAAGTTCAATTTTATCCAGCGTTCCAACTGAGCCAATCGTAAACGCGCCAAAGTGTTGTGCAATGCGATTTGCCGTAATGCCTACGCCGCCCGCCGCACTGTGAATCAGCACCGTTGCGCCCTCACGCATTGCCCCAAGCGGAAAAAGCGCATAATACGCCGTCAGTGCTTGCACGGTAAAGGCTGCACCTTCTTCAAATGTCCAGTCTGCGGGTAGCGGTAAAACGTAGTTTTCATCAATCACCACGTGCGTCGTGTATGCACCAAAGCGTACAGCGCCCATAACACGGTCTCCCACAGCAAGGCGCGTTACCTTGCTGCCCACAGACCGCACGATTCCTGCATACTCCAGCCCCGGAACGAAACTACCTTTCGGCGTGGCGCTGTACAAACCCATCATGGCGAAAATATCTGCGAAATTGAGTCCGATGGCGTGAACTTCCACACAGACCTCGTTTTCAAGCGCATTAGGAAGCGTTTCGCGGACAAGGTGCATATTACCGAGAGAACCCGCACGAGTCATGCGGTAGGCAGAGCGTTGAATGGGCATAGTCGTACAAATTTGGTGAGAAAAGACTGGACGGCTTAGAAAACATTAGTTTTCATCGTCGTCGTCATCGTCACGGTCATCATTCGGAGTATTTTCAACAATTTCGAGCAATCCGGGCATAACGTAGATAGAAACTTGCTTGCGCTTGATATTGACGTGCTTCACAATCTCATCGATCACCGGAATCGGTAGCTCTTTTCCGTGGTAATCCACCACCCAAATTTCATTCGCAGGAGTATCCCAAATTTCTTTGATGCGCCCCAGTTCTTCGCCTGTATCGCGGTTGACCACGCTGGAACCGATAATTTCATCGTCAAAATACTGCGTTGCCGTTTGAGCACGAAGAAGTTCTTCTTCCACAAAAACGCCCATTTCCTTCAGCGATGATGCAGCTTCGGGAGAAACAATACCCTGAAAAGTAACCGCATAGCGCCCGGAGCCGTATTCTGACGAGCTTTTGACGGTAAAGGGTTTGCCAAATGCTGATGAATAGCCGACGTGCAGCACCGCACCCGCAGGAAAGCCCTGAAAATGCTTGATGCAATCGCCAATTACCACTTGTCCGCCCGTGCCGAGCGTCCGAATAATACGTCCTGCGTAGCGTAAAGCCATGAGAAAAAAAGATGTGTTGAATGGTGCAGTGCCACCTTATGATGACGCGCAGCAATTTACCACTTTTGCACAGACCACGCGCACGCAAAAAACGCTTTTTCTGCGTCTGTTCTTCTTCGTATTTTGGGCGTTTATATGCTTTGACCAACAACCTTTTTGTATGAACATCGCTTTTATTATCCACAACCAAGCCGAAACCGGTCCGTACTGGAAAGTGCTTGAGCAATGCGCCGCTTACGTCAAACTGGGACACAGCGTAACGCTTTTTTGTACGTCCAAGTCCCAACGCTGGCGCTCGCAGACTATCCTGCGAGAGGGTGGTGTGCGCGTCATCGAAACGCCGGATTTGCTCTGGGGAAAGTTGCGCCAAGGCGTTGACCTTTGGAATGCCTTTGTACGATGCCGAATTGCGAAAAAGCTCCACGCCGAAGCGCCTTTCGACGTTGTTCATGCAGTAGATTGTCGCCCGAATGTTATTTTCCCGTCGCTCTACGTGCAGCGTCGCCTTAGAGTTCCGTTTGTCCTCTCGTGGTGGGATTTGTTTGGCAAAGATAGCACGCGCTTTGGCAAAGGCTTCGCAATGACGGTGGGAAGTATTGAAGGATGGCTTGAAACAGGCTTCCGCAAATATGCCGATGGTGCAACGACAATTACGTCGTATCTTGCGGCACGCCTCCGCGAACTTGGCTATCCCCAAGAGCGCATCGAAATTCATCATCTCGGCGTGGACACGACTCAAGAGCCGCTTTCGTACAGCGCTGCACGGGTTTGGCTTCAGAATGAGCAGGGTATTTCGCAAGAGGAAAATGTGCTATGCTTTGCCGGAACAATTTACGAAGCAGATTTTACGTTACTCATCAAAGCACTGGATATTCTCAAGCAGCGCAACATCGCATACAAACTGGTGTGGGTGGGCAAGCACGAAATCGCTGCCGATATTTGCCAAGCGTACAATATTTTCCGCACCGGCATTGTACCGACGATGCAAGAAGTGTATCGTTATTTCGCCGCCGCCGATGCTTGCATTCTGCCAATGGAAGTCAACGATGCAAACGCTGCTCGCTGGCATTCCAAAACGACAGATTATTTGAACGCCGGAGCGCCGGTCGCGCTTACGCCCGTGAGCGATTTTCCAAAGTATTTTGCAGAGAATGATATTGGCTGGCTCTCCGCGTCCGGTTCGCCGGAAGATTTTGCCGAGGCGCTTATGCAAGCACTCCGTGAGCGCCACTTACGCGAAACGCGCAGCCACAATGCACGAGAATTTATGAAACGCGAGCTGGACGTTATGGCAATAGCCGCGAGGGCTATACGTTTTTATGAACGAACTATCACGCTGAAATCACCAAAGGAACAACGATGAATAACCAACGCACAGCGCTTCTTGTGGGCGCAAGCGGTCTTGTGGGCGGAGAACTGCTCAAAGCACTGTTAGCAGACGATACTTACGCGCACGTGACGGCACTTGTGCGGAAGCCGCTTCCCATCACGCATCCCAAGCTCACTCAAGAAATTGTAGATTTTGCCAATCTGCCCGCAGTAGCCGGTAAAATCACGGCGCAAGACGTATTTTGTACACTCGGCACGACGATTGCAAAAGCGGGTTCGCAAGAGGCATTCCGCAAAGTGGATTATGTCTATCCGCTTGCTGTGGCAGAAATGGCGATTTTGCGCGGGGCGGAGCAGTATTTGATTGTGACTGCCATTGGCGCAGACACACGTTCCCCGATTTTTTACAGCCGCACCAAAGGCGAAATTGAGCAAGCTATCGAAGCGCTTGGCTACAAGACGTTTGTGTCGTTTCGTCCGTCATTTCTGGCAGGAGAGCGCCCGGAAAAACGCATGGGCGAGACGCTTGGCATCGGCGTTGCGAAGTTTTGGAGCTTTGCCATGATTGGTCCACTCGCAAAATATCGCGTCATTGATGCAAGCGTTGTCGCTGCTGCAATGGTGCTGGAAGCCAAGCGTGGTGCTGTCGGACGGCGTATTATCGAGTCCGATGCTATTCAGGCACTGTACGATGGAGCAAAGCATTAAACGCATATTCAGTTTGGATATTTTCAGGGCTACACAGACAAGATGAGCGCGGCGCTCAGTCTGTGCCATCTGATAAAATCTGGCTTTTTCATTCGTGTCCCCCTAAAATTCGATTACCTTTTTACTGCACTTGACCATGACCGAAACAGGGAAACAATTTAGCCTTTCCAAAGCAGTTCTTTTGGCACTTGACGTGCTCACGGCACTTCTCACGGTGCAGATTATTTTCGCTTTCCGCACCTCCGAAACGGTTATTGCATTCTCACGCAAAGCCGGTGCGCTCTACAAGACTGAAGCGTTTATTTTTTACACGCTTGCTGCACTGGCACTACCGCTCTTTTTTCGGCTGAACAATCTCTACAAATACCGCGTCGTAGCAAACGCGACCGACCAAATACCGCAAATCATCAAGTCGTATTTCACGCTCGGCATGGTGCTTTTGGTACTGCTCTTTTTCTTCCAAGACCGCGTATTGGCTACCTCGGCACGGGGATTTTGGTTGGGATTTGAGCTGCTTGGTATTGTATTTCTGAGCATCGAACGCGCAATCGTTGCATCATTCGTGCGACGGAGGAAGTTTTTGCGAGATGAAATTGTTGCGAAAAAAGTGCTCATTTTGGGTGCCGGTCATGCCGGAGAAACCTTTGCACTACGTGTGCTCAACGACCCCGAACTGGGCATAGAAACCGTGTACTTTCTTGATGACGACGCAGATAAACTTGGCAAATCATTGCTGGGTTTCCCAATTATCGGTAAAATTAGCGATGTGCAAGCCGCCGCCGTTGACATTGGTGCTGATGAAATTTACGTCACAATTAACACCGTAAGCCGTGAGCGACTGCTGGAAATTATTGAGGATTGTAAAAAGACAAAGCTCCCCATCAAGGTTTTTTCGCGGCATTTTCGCATCGTGCAGAACGAAATGGAAGGACGTATCGTTTCCGGCGCGCTGGAGCTACCTTCTCAGATGACTATTCATCCGGGCTTAGTTGCCAAGAGGGTTGTGGATATGCTTATCGGCACGACATTTTTTCTCATTGCGCTTATTCCGGGAGTGATGATTGCCCTTGCCATTTGGCTCACCTCGCGAGGCCCCATTTTTTACACCTCCTATCGTATCGGCAAAGGCGGTCAACCGTTCAAAATGTTCAAGTTTCGCACGATGTATCTGAATGACGAAGCCGAACACCGCGAAGCCGCCGAACAGCGCTTGAAAGAAGGCGTACATATGGGCAAGCCGGAAAACGACCCGCGCATCACACCCATTGGCCGCGTTCTCCGCAAGTACAGCATTGATGAATTTCCGCAAATCTTGAACGTCCTGCGCGGTGAAATGAGCCTCGTCGGACCGCGCCCTTGCTTAGATTACGAAATGCAATACTTCGAGGACTGGCATAAGCGCCGATTCCTCGTCTTGCCGGGACTAACGGGATTATGGCAAGTGACGGGCAGACAAATAGACGGTCTGAGCCTACACGACGCAATGATTCTGGACGTATTTTATGCTGAAAATTTCACGATTTGGCTGGATATTAAAATTATGCTCAAGACCATACCAGTTGTGCTGTTTGGGAAAAGTAAGATATAATGCGCCTTTCAACTACAATGTGCGAACCGCAATCGGCTCAAGATGCTGCTCAATCAGCGCCCGCTTGGATTCGTACTGCGGTGGAAGTTTTAATGACGTACCGAGTGAATTTTTATCTTCGTCAACAGCAAATCCCGGAGGATTGGTCGCAATTTCAAAAAGGATGCCACCCGGCTCGCGGTAATAGATAGAGTGAAAATACTGACGGTCAATGACGGGCGTTACGTCCAAGCCTTTTTCAATCAGGATGTCACGGATAGCAAGCTGTGTCTCGCTTGTGGCAGTGCTAAATGCCAAATGATGAATACTGCCTGCGCCCTGCAAACCGCGCCCGCCTTGTGCCGCACCGATAACGTCCACATACGTTCCTGCTCCACCGGCGCCCGCTTCAAATCTATATCGGTCTCCTTCTTGTGCTAACAAGCGATGCTCCATTTGGTTTGTCAGAAGGTCAATCGTGCGGTCACCACTGCTCTCCACTAGCGTTGCGGTATAAAACCCACGAATGGCAACTTCTGCCGGAATGGAAGCGCTTATCCATGCGGAGCGCGTGTCATTTGCCGTAGCGACAAGCTCTATGCCCAAGCCGTCATTATCGTCAAAACGAATAAATTCTTCATTGAAACGGCGTGAGGGTTGTTCAAAGGCGATGTTGAATTTTTTCAGACGTTCCATCCAGAAACCAAACGAACCTTCCGGCACAGAAAACGCCGTGTACGACATTTGCCCCGAACCTCTGCGCCCGCGCTGAATCTGCCCAAAGGGAAAGAACGTCATAATACTTCCGGGCGAACCTGCTTCGTCGCCGTAGTACAAATGATAGACATCGGGAGCATCGAAATTGACAGTCTTTTTGAGAAGACGCAAACCCAATATTCCGGCGTAAAAATCAACATTTGCCTGCGGAGTGCTTGCAATCGCCGTTACGTGGTGCAAGCCGTTGATAAGATTTTCCATGATGATACGGGTAAAAAATGATAAAGGACACGAATTGGACGGATGAAAACAGAATTGAACGGATATAATTCCGTGCTCATCCGCTTTTATCCGCCCAGTCCGTGTCCCAAATTTCAAAGATAGTGCATTGGCGGGGAATCACTTGTCGGCTTCGCCCATCACCGGGTCAATCGAACCGATAATAGCCACAACGTCCGAAATCATCGCACCTTCCGACATATACTGAAGTGCTTGGAGGTTCGTCGTGGAAGGCGATTTGATTTTGCATTTCCACGGGTGTCCTGAGCCGTCGCTGACTACATAAAAGCCTAATTCGCCTTTGGGGTTTTCAATCGAAGAGTACACCTCGCCTTTGGGCGGCATCGTGCCGTAATTAACGAGCATGAAGTCGTTAATAAGCTCTTCCATGCGCGTATAAATCTCGGCTTTTCGGGGAAGAACGTGTTTGGGGTCATTCGCCATCACGGGTCCTTTGAGTGTTTCGAGTTTGTCCAGCACCTGATGAAGAATTTTCACACTTTCCCAGACCTCTGCGCCTCGCACTTTGAACCGTGCCCATGCATCACCATCGGTATCGGTGATAACATCGAAATCTACGTTGTTGTATTGCATATAAGGTTTCGCACGGCGCAAATCATACGCCACACCGGAGGCTCTGAGGCAAGGTCCAGTCAAGCCAAGTGCAATCGCTTTCTCACGGGGAACGTAGCCCACACCTGCCATACGGTCAATAAAAATGCGGTTCTTCATGACTAAGCCTTCGCTGTCCTTGAGCAACTTCGGGAATTCATTCAGCCAAGTCCGTATTTTCCTGAGAAGTGTCGGGTCAGGGTCATTGGCAACGCCGCCGATGCGCGAGTAGCTCGTCGTAAAGCGTGCGCCGCAGATTTCCTCGAAAAGGTCATACAATTTTTCACGCTCGGCAAATGTCCAGATGAAAACCGTAAGCGCCCCCACGTCCATTGCCGTACAGCCCATTGCCAGAAGGTGATTGGAGACACGCGCCAGTTCGCAGACCAACATTCGCACCCATTGCCCGCGCTCCGGCACTTCTACGCCCGCCAATTTCTCAAACGCCATCGTTACTGCGACGTTATTGGACATCGGCGAAATATAATCGAGGCGGTCGGTGTGGGGTATAAACTCATGGTAGGTCATGTTTTCGACAAGTTTCTCGAACCCGCGGTGCAAATAGCCGAGTTCCGGTACGCACTTGACGACTGTTTCCCCGTCCACTTTGAGCAGCACACGGAGTACGCCGTGCGTGGCGGGATGCTGCGGTCCCATGTTTAGTATCATCTCGTTGTCAAGCGGGTCTTCAATCATAATGCTGGTGTCTTTGTCCAGCACTTTTTGAATCATTTTGTTTTGCCGTGTGTGGCGCACCCGCTCAAGAGTTGATGTGGCGGTAAGGGGGATGATGTCTCTGTCCATAGCGCTTTGTGAAATTGTGGAGTGAGGGAAAGTATTGTGTTTCGCTATTGTGCTTTTGCTTAGTCAAGCCAAAGCTACGAAAATATGGCTGAAAAACAAAGCCACACAAGCAGACTATGACTTTTAGGCATAGGAAAAACTTACCGTATGGCATAGAAAGTCCTGACGAAGCGGCTCACGTTTTCGACACGCAAAACAGCGAAATTTGTCCCAATCAAACAACAACAAATGAAATGAAAATTGGATACAAACTATTTTTTTTACCATTTTTTAGCGAGTGTTGCCATGTACTTCTCTTCCAACTCCTTGCCGCTCAGGACGCAAATTGCTATTGTGCGCTTGATGCTTTGCATCTTTTTTCTGAGTATAGCCCCTACCTTTTCGCTTAGTGCCCAAACGCTTCAGCTTTTTGAAGCCGTACCCGCCAATGCACAAACTGCATCTGTCCGCCTTCAAAATGCTTCGCGCCGAGCAGAGCAAGCATTTTCAAAGTATTCGCTGCTTACCATTCGTCCTGATGCTTTCCAGCAGCTCCTTGCACGTAAGCACGACAATCTTTCCCTTGCCCTACCGATACCGGGGCAAACACTGAATGTTTCCTTGCAGCCCTATAATCCTTTCACACCCAATGCAACATTTACCGCCAAGACCTCAAGCGGTGAAGAATCTATCACGCTCGACAAGGACTTTGCGCTGTATCGGGGTACAGTCAATGGCGATAAATCTTCACAAGTCAATATGAGCGTGAGCGGTGGCAAGGTCTTGATGACGGTGCGATTCGGTGGAAAAACACTGACGATTGAATCCGTGCCGACGGGCGACGAGACCGCACAGCAAGACGCTTCCGACAATGATGGTGTTTATGCACTCTACTCGTCGGACAATCTTAAAGAACCGCGTACTTTCTCCTGCGAATCTCCCGATGTAGAGACCGACCACGACCACGCTAACGATAGCCGTCAGCAATCCTCAAAGAATGGTGCACAACTCCAATCGGCATTTCGCCTTGAAGCAGAAATAGCCATTGTGATTGACTATGCCACATACCAAGCACTCGGCTCAAGTCAAGCACAGGCGACGCAGTATGCCGGAGCCGTGATTGCTGCCGTTTCGCAAATTTATGAGCGCGACATCAATACTCAACTTCTTGTTTCCCATGTTCAGGTCTGGACAACACCCGACCCGTATGCGGGCTTGACCTCGACAGGTTCTATCTTGTCTTCCATGGCGAATATCTGGAACACAACTCAAGGAAGTATTAACCGCGATTTGGCGCATCTTCTTTCATCACGTTTATTGGGTGGCGGCATAGCGTATCTGAATGCACTGTGCAGCCGTGGTGCTGGCTATGGCGTTTCAGCGAATCTGCGTACATCGTTTCCCATTGATCCGGGTTGGACAACGGTGGTAGTCGCACACGAATTAGGACATAATTTCGGCTCGCCGCATACGCATAGTTGCACATGGCCCGGCGGTCCGCTTGACAGATGTGCTATCCAGCCTGGCGAGACCTGCATTTCCGCCATTGTACCCAGCCGCGGAACAATTATGAGCTATTGCCACACATTGCCTGGGGGTATGTCCAATATAGATGTTGTTTTCCATCCGCAATGCGTAACCCTCATGCGTACACGTGCTGAGGCAGCATCGTGCATTAGCGTGGCAGGTGTGGTTACTCCCACAGCTACCATCACATCGTTCAGCCCCACAAGCGGTGGTCAGGGAACATCGGTCGTGATTTCCGGTACGAATTTCACGGGTGTCAGCGCGGTGCGCTTTGGCGGCGTGGCGGCACAGTCCTTTACGGTCAATAGTCCGACACAGGTGACGGCGGTGCTTGCCTCCGGTGCGAGCGGCTTAGTGCAAGTCGTGGCAGCGACCAATACTGCAATTTCTGCCGGACAATTTAGTTTTACTGTTCCGCCTGCTTCTATTACGTCCTTTAGTCCCACAAGCGCCGGACAAGGCATATCGGTTATCATTACGGGCATTGGTTTCACCAACGTAACGGCGGTGCGCTTCGGCAATACAAATGCTGCGTTTTATACGGTCAATAGCCCGACACAAATTACAGCCGTTCTTGGTGCCGGCGCGAGCGGCGCTGTACAAGTATTTACTGCACAAAACACGGCAACATCCGCACAAAATTTCACATTCATTGCACCGCAGCCATCTGCTTCTATCAGTTCCTTCTCGCCACTAAGCGGTACACGAGGAACGACCGTCGTTATTACAGGCAGCAATTTTACTAATGTCAGTGCAGTACGCTTTGGCGGCGTGGCAGCACAGTCCTTCACCGTTAATAGCACCACGCGCATTACTGCCATTGTTGGCGCGGGAGCAAGCGGAACCGTGCAAGTGGCAACCCTCACGAATACAGCCTTCTCTGCTCAAGGCTTTACCTATTCCGGCAACGGCGGAAATAATGGCAGCGGCGGACAACAACTCGCTGCAATTAGCTCGTTCTCGCCCACAAGCGGCAGCGCCGGTACTGCCGTACTCATCACAGGAAGCGGCTTCAATCTGGCAAGTGCAGTGCGCTTCGGCGGCGTGAATGCGATTTATTTCACGGTTCTGGATGATACTCGCATTACTGCCATTGTTGGGCAGGGCGGAGCATCGGGGACAATCCAAGTTATTACGCCGACCAATATGGCAACATCGTCCCAATCCTTTACGCTGACTGGCACAAATGGCGGTAACGGAGGTACGAATGGTGGTAACGGAGGCAATGGTGGTAATGGCGGACAACAGATTGCCGTCATCACTTCCGTCTCACCACTGCGCGGCGGTCGAGGAACAAGCGTTGTCATTTTGGGTACCAATTTCCAGAATGCGACGGGTGTGCGCTTCGGCGGCACGGATGCTCAATCCTTTACGATTAACAGTCCGACACAAATTACTGCGATTACCGGAGTTGGTTCGTCCGGCGCTGTCGAAGTGATAACGCCGACCAATACGCCCGCTTTTTCGCAAATGTTTACCTTCCCAAGTGGTGTACAGCCCGCAACGTCATCGCTGTCGTTTCCGGCACTCCGCATCAATAGCTCTTTTACGATGAATCTTTCCTTGCAAAACACTTCGACATCGGGATTTACCCTTCGCTCTGTTTCCATAAGCGGTGCAGATGCGAGTGATTTTACGATTGTCAGCAATTCCCACATCGTCGGCACAACGCTGGGTGGCGGCGAAATACAGACCATTGCTATTCGCTACCGTCCGACGGCTGCGCGGAACCGTTCGGCAGTTATTCGCCTTGTCTATGACGGACAAACAGAACCGATTGAAGTATCGTTGTCGGGTGCAGTGGATACCAGCGCTTTACTGTCGCTGAATCCTACATCCTTGATATTGCCACCGGCACGTGTTGGCGAAGCATCTGCGCCCGTTATGTATGAAATTCAAGGCTGGGGGCTAACTTCATCTATCGGTCTTGTACTGTCGGGTGATATTCAAGTAGCGCTGTCCTCCACAGGCACGTGGCAATCACGATTGGAAATACCCGTTCCCAATCGCCAAGATACGGCAGTTTTTCGCACTACGGTTTGGGTTCGTACTACGCCTCGTCAGGATGGCATTATTGAGGGACGAATTACGCATTGGTCGGGTAATGCTGTGGCAGTGCTGCCCGTTGTCGGCTTTACGCAACGGGCGTTCATCAGCCACGAGCCGGAACTTCCATTGGGTACGCTTCCTTTCGGACAAAGCACGGTCGCATCGTACTTCCTTCGTGTGACGAACATTGAAGCACCCTTGGTTATTACCACAGCAACGGGCGTAATGATTTCAACAGGTATGAATGGTCCGTGGCAAAATAGCCTTACGCTTTTGCCGATAGACAGAATCGTCGCCGCCACAATTTTTGTACGCTACGAAGCCAATACGCTCGGCATATTCACAAGCCGCATCACGCATAGCGTTGGCGGTACAAGTTCGTCATTACTTGTTCGCGCAAATGTTGTCCAACCTATCGTCATATTCAGAACATCACAGCAAATGGTGCAGGGCATCATCAACTTTGGCTATGTTCCTCAGCGCCTCAGTTCGACAGCAACGTACTGGTTGGAAGCGGCAAATGGAGCGACACCGATAACGCTCATGGCATCAAACGGCTTCACGATTGCTCTTGCCGATAATAATTCGTGGAGCGATTCGCTCACCATCACGCCGCAAGACGGACGCATACGCCAGATTGTCTATGTTCGCTTTCAGCCGCGCTGGGAAGGTATTTTTTCGGGAGCGCTTACGCATCGGATGAACGGAACAACAGCGACGCTTCGCCTGCTGGGTTCGTCGCTCAAGCCCACCTTGACGGTATCAGCAAGCAGACTTGATTTTGGTACGATTTTCAGTTCGCAGACGATGACAAACCCTGTTCGCTCCTATCAACTTCAAGCAGACGGCATTGCAAGCTCCATTCAGGTTCGGATTCCACAAGGTGCCGAAGCAAGCCTGAGTCAGCATGGTCCATGGCAGCAAAACCTCACGCTTACGCCGATTGCTGCACAAGCACACGCTACCATTTTTGTTCGCACTACCTCAGCGGTCGTCGGTCAGGAATACCGCGCAGAGATTGTGCATAGCGCAAGCGAAAATGACCTGTCCATCGGTGCGCGTGTACTCCTGACAGCGAATCTTCCACAAAACAGCCCGAATGCAAGTGAATCGCCCGTCAGCGCTAGTGTATTCAGTGGTGTAAGCCCTATACAAAGCTATCCCAATCCTTTCACCGAAGAAACAACTCTTGTGTGGAATCAGACGGAAAGCGGCGCAGTGCGTGTGGTGGTGAGTTCAGCTAGTGGAATCATTGTGCGGACACTGACGCTTTCTAACGTATCGTCTGGTGAACAGCGCATTGTCTGGGACGGACGCGACGAGAGCGGGCAAGCCCTCGCAAGCGGTGTTTATTCCGCACAGGTGCAAATGGAAGGGCAAAATTTCGGTAAACGTATAATGATGATACTTGTACGGTAATATCCCCATCTCATAACAACAAGGCTACTGCTCACGAAAAAGGTGAAGAGTAGCCTTTTTTGCGTTGCTTTGCAGAGGAGAAGGAAATTTTTCCACGCCTTCGGCACAACAAAAAGTATGTACAACAAAAAAAAATTCTTAGATTTGTTCCCGACTGCTTCCGTACAAGCGCCCAAACGTAAGTCGTTGTGTCTAGTTTCGGTGCGCTTTTTATTCAATTCACAGCATTATGCACAATCATCATTCACCCATTCAATCCTGACGGGGAGCGCTATGCAATACGAAATCGCAAAACTTGAAGAAATGTACACGGTCTTTAACACGCCCGTTGTAGAGCTTTTTATTGAAGATTATCCACATCTTTTTCCGATTTTGACCGATGCCTACGAGCATATTGTCAAAATCTTCGGCAAGGCACTGCAACGCGCAGAACTTCGGCATGAAACTGAGCCGGACGAGAAGGACGAAGCAAATGATTTGGAGTATCTTTCAGTTCTCATCAAAACAAATCTTTCTCCCAAAGAAGCGCACAAACTCCAAGACAGATTCGACGACGAATGGTGGCTGGATGTGGAAGAAGATTTAATCGTTATCAGCGTCGAAGTTCCCGAACACGTGCTGTAATCAATGCCGAATGACGACGTGAGAATTACGGATAAAAACAGCGCGGTTAATTCTCATTCGCAATTCTACCTGTATTCGCAATTTGTAATTTCACATTCGTAATTTCATATTTGGAGTCAAGAGCTATGGCAAAAGTTGACGTGGTGATGCCGAAAATGGGCGAGTCCATTCAAGAAGGCAAAATTTTGAACTGGCTGAAAA
Organism: Candidatus Kapaibacterium sp.; assembly: GCA_025363605.1. Taxonomy (GTDB): domain Bacteria; phylum Bacteroidota; class Ignavibacteria; order Kapaibacteriales; family UBA4661; genus PH2015. Next base: position 3,384 of record JANYDO010000190.1, on the reverse strand, counting down.
AAGTCGGCGACAAAATTGAACGTGATGAAATTCTTCTCGAAATTTCTACCGATAAAGTTGATACCGAAGTACCATCGCCCGTCGCAGGCGTGGTAGCACAGCTCGCCTATAACGTAGGCGATACTGTCGAAGTCGGTACGGTCATTGCCTACATCGAAACCGACGTAAATGCTTCCGTGAGCGCAAGTGCGCCTGCTCCGGCAGCACCGCCGCCAACTCCTGCTCCCGCGCCAACTCCCGTCGTTGCCGTAGCACCAACTCCTGCTCCTGTCCCTGCGCCAGCTCCCGCAGCCGCTCCTGCTTCCGTGCCGGCTTCCGGTGGTGCATTGCTCGACGTGGTGATGCCGAAGATGGGTGAATCCATACAAGAAGGAAAAATTCTGAATTGGCTCAAAAAAGTAGGCGACAAAGTAGAGCGCGACGAAACGATTTTGGAAATCTCCACCGACAAGGTAGATACCGAAGTACCGTCGCCCGTCGCAGGCGTTCTGGCAAGTATTCTTTTCCAAGTCGGCGACACCGTTGAGGTAGGAAAAGTTATTGCTCAAATATCAAGTGGCGCAAGCGCTCCTGCGGCTTCTGCTCCCGCGCCTGCACCAACTCCCGTGTCCGCACCTGTTCCGGCTTCGATGCCCGCCCCGGCAAATATTGCTCAAGCTCCCGCGCCTGTTCCGGCTTCCATGCCCGCTCCGGCACTTGTTCCGGCAGGAGAAGTGGTGCGCTCATCCGGCGGACGCTTCTACTCCCCACTTGTACGCTCCATTGCAAAGACCGAAGGCATTGCGCAAAACGAGTTAGATGCCATTCCCGGAACCGGCTTAGAAGGTCGTGTGACGAAAACTGATGTTATGGGCTTCTTGCAGAATCGTGGTAAAGCGCCAGCACCTATCGCCGCTCCTGTTTATGCTCCATCTGCGCCCGCAGCACCTTCAGCGCCCGCGCCCGCCGCTGCGCCTGTGGCTGTTACGCCCGGCGATGAGCAGATTTACAAAAAATATGGGCAAAATATCGAGATTATCCCGATGGACAGAGTGCGCGAGCGCATCGCTGTTCATATGGTACAGTCCGTTCATACTTCGCCGCACGTCACCTTGATTGCCGAAGCAGACGTTACAAGTATTGTACGTCTCCGTGAGCGCTATCGTGGCGAGTTTGAGAAGCGCGAAGGACAAAAACTTACCTTTACTCCATTCTTCATTCACGGTATTGTCGAGGCAGTGAAGAAATGTCCGATGGTGAATGTGAGTGTAGAAGGCACAAAGATTATCCGTCACAAGAGCGTTCATTTCGGCATGGCAACAGCATTGCCGGACGGCAATCTGATTGTTCCGGTCATCAAAAGCGCCGATATGCAGAGCTTTACCGGCATTGCCCGCAGCGTGAATGACCTCGCTACACGCGCCCGCGCGAAAAAACTCGCACCGGACGACATTTCGGGTGGCACGATTACCCTCACTAACTTCGGCACGTTTAATATCCTTACCGGTACGCCAATCATTAACCAGCCGCAGTGCGCGATTGTCGGTTTAGGTGCAATTGAAAAACGCCCCGTCGTTCGTGAACTGGACGGTGAAGATGTGGTAACAGTGCGGAGTATGTGCTACATTTCTGTAACGGTTGACCATCGTGTTATTGACGGTATGGTCGGCGGACAATTCTTGAAAACGATTGTGGATACGATTCAAGGTATGAACGAAAATACTGTGCGTATCTAAAAAATTCTCTCAAAAAGAAAGCCTGTCTTGTCCGTAAAACTTTCGGCAAGACAGGCTTTTTTATATATTTAGGACTTTCGCAAATATCGAAGACAATGGGCTAAAGCCCGTTGTTACACAATGCTTTATTTAACAAGGGGTTTCAGCCCCTTGCCTACAAATGCGCGGGTTTGCGAAAGCCCTAATATTCTTTGTTAGGGAAAACATCTTGATTTGTGTAATTTAGTAGTGAATCCGAAACGAAGCTAGACTACGGACTAGGATTCACCCGGGACGCATAGTTTATGTTGTCCCTTTTTTATGCTCCCTACCTCATACTTCTACAATCCCTAACGGATGTGTTCGGGAAGTCTTCTTGACGAGTACGGGGTTAAGACGCTCATAAAAGTGATTTCCACCTTTATTTTTCATGTAAGCATTTGGCTCATACCTCTGACGCAGGCAATAAGCGATGACATCCACAATTTGATGAAAGTACGACGTAGCAGAATCTTTCATTGCGATATCTTCCACAATATGCGTTGTCGCAAGGTTACGTGAGCCACCATCGTATATGCTCTGCACATTCGGAACAGGGTTATAGCGGCGCATCCTTCGTGCTAAAGCCTGCAATTTTTTTCCATCCGTGTTGTCAGCAATTACTATACCACGATCATTGGCATTCGTAGTGCCGATAAAATTGCCATGGTTGAGTGTGTTCTCGAAACGCTGAAGCAACACCTCCCACGCAAAATCAAACACACCGCTTTTGCGATTTTGCTTATCCGCAACGACGCTGATAATGTTCATATTGTTTTGTTTCGCCGTCCAATCCACGCACTGTTTCAAAATATCTAAGCGATCGTGACGCTTTATTCGCACAAGTTTACCCGGATTGGTGATGAAATGAGAAGCGTGAATTTCTTCCCGTAATTTCAAACCTTTTGTTTCTCGGAGGTGCTTCCGAAAAACTATCAAACTCTCTAATGTTTCATGCCAACGCGATTCGTGAATAATCATCGCACTGAGCACAAAATAACGTGTCGGACTGTTGCTCGTCCCTGTGTCTCCGCTTTCGTCCACATACATGAGATACATCAGTTACCGCCCTCCACTATCCGTATTTCCTCTGCCGTCAGCCCGTACAAACCATAGACCAGTGCGTCTATCGCGCCGTCCAAACGCGCTATGCTCTGCTCAAGTTGCCCACGCTCGAAGTCGCTTCCCGCAGTGCGCAGTTTTGCTTGTGCGTCCAGCATTTGCTGGACGAGGGCTGTAAGATTGTCGTGTTGAGTTTTTTCGGCTTTGTCGTCGAAGTTGATGGTACGAATAGGAAGTTTTTTTAAATTTTCTGCCAGCACTTTTGCAAATACTTTACCTTTATTCTGAGATAGACCATCATGCATATGATTCAACAGTTTAGAATTGAGAAGTCCCAGAATGTATAGCAAAGAAATTTTCGTAGTCGGATAATGTAAGACCCCATATGCAAGAGAGTCATAGTAATACCCGTCGCGGTCATCATAACAAGCGATGATTCTATCTGCTGTTTTGCGTATAAGAATTTTAGGTGTTTGAAAAATTTCTGGACTCCGCAGCGCAAAATCTACTTTTGCTTGTGCTGTCATTCCCTTCTTGGATTGTATGTCTTTTGCGGTAACTCTCTCTTTAAGAGCTGGATCATAATTTA
>JANYDO010000179.1 GCA_025363605.1 Candidatus Kapaibacterium sp. | reverse complement strand
CCACCGGAGATGAGTGAGGCGGAATTTGCCGAATTCATGCGTCAGCAAGCCGAAGAGCGCGGCAAAGCAGGCTTTGATTTTTTCAATCACTTTGCGCCCGATGTGCCGGAGGAACAGCAAAAAAGCATCCGCGAAGTCTATAAGCGCCTTGCAGCAAAGTTCCACCCCGACAAAGCTGCGCGGAATGCCGAAGTTGAAAAGCGCTTTCACAACATCATGCAGCGCATCAATGCTGCCTATCAGCATGGCGATATTGCCGAACTTTTAGCACTTGAGACGGAATTTGCCGATATTGAGGATATTTTGAGCCGCGAAGAATCACCGCTCCGTGACCTCGTTGAGCAAGAAATGGAGCGCCTTCGGGCTGAATTGGAGTTATGCAATGCCCAACTGCACCGTATTAAAGATGAGCGAAAAAAAATTGAGCACACCGACGAAGGGCGTATTGTGAAAGATTTCAAAAAGGCAGAGAAAATAGGGCTTGACCCGATGCAGGAAATGACGCGAGAAATTGACACCGCACTGGAAGAACTTCTCTATCAAAAAAGCCTCTACGAGCGCGTCTTATCGGGTGAAATCACGAAAAAACAAATGATGAATGAAATGGACAAGCACAGTCAGAGCCGTATGATGTCCTTTGCGGGCGAAGAATTTAGCGAAGAAGAATTTTTCAGCATGGTACAAGAAGCTGCCGAAGCAATGTTTTCCGAAATGGAGATGAAAGAGCAACAGCGCCGCGCACGGGGCAGTTCTCATCAGAAAAACGCTACAACAAAAGCGAAAAAAAGCGGACGGAGATAATAATGCAACGCACCCGTGCAGTTCACATTTTCTTTTTTGCTTAACGTTCATCACAACTCTATGCCCCACTGCGCCTTGCTTGTGGAATATGACGGAACAGACTATGCCGGTTGGCAGCGTCAATTGAATGCGCTGACGGTGCAAGAAGTGCTGGAAAACGCACTGGAATCAATAACCGGTCAATCTTTAACAGTGATTGGCTCAGGGCGCACCGATAGAGGCGTTCACGGCTTCGGGCAAGTAGCACACGTGGACATTCCTGACACATCATCTATTCCCGAAAAGCAGCTCGCTAAAGCCATCAATTCCTCGCTTCCGCCCGATATTCGTGTGCGAGCAGCATCTTTCGTGGAAGAACGCTTCCACGCACGGTTTCAAGCGGTGCGGCGCGAGTACAAATACACTGTCTGCGATCACTATTCCGTTTTTCGTCGGCGCTATGCGTGGCAAGTATGGATGCCGTTTAGTCCCACGCTTTTATCGGATGCCGCAGAGGTATTTGTGGGGACGCATAACTTCACGACCTTTTCAAAACATAATCCTGACACGGAAAATTACTGCTGCCATGTAGAACAAGCTGCATGGAGCGAGATAGAGCAAGGCGTATGGTGCTTTCACATTATCGCTGACCGCTTCGTTTATGGTATGGTGCGTTCTCTCGTTGGTGCAATGATGGCGGCAGCTACGAACAAACGCAGTACCGAAGACCTACGCCAAGCCTTGCGCTCCGAAGACCGCGCTCGCAAAAGCCCGCTCGCACCTTCTACGGGTCTTGTACTTTGGCGCGTTCGGTATGATAACGACCCGTTTGCACACGCAGACTATCCTTGATTGGAACATTCCTGAACAGATTATACAACAGGGATTTCCGGTTCATCGTTGTCTGGTCGTTCTAGCAAAAAATTCAGTATTTGGCAATCAATCAATTCTTTCTTCATCATTTTATGCTTACAAAGCGCATTATTCCTTGCTTAGATGTCAAAGACGGCATGACGGTAAAAGGTGTCAATTTTGAAAATCTCCGCGAAGCCGGTGACGCTGTTGGGCTGGCAGAACGCTATGCCCGCGAAGGTGCAGACGAATTAGTCTTTCTGGACATCACCGCTACGCTCGAAGGGCGCACGACATTTACGGATATGGTACGCAAGGTAGCCGAAGCGCTGAATATCCCTTTTACGGTTGGTGGCGGCATCGGGCGTGTCGAAGACGTGTCGCGCCTTCTGAGCGCGGGAGCAGACAAAATCTCTATTAACTCGTCTGCCGTTAAAAATCCTCCGCTTATTACGGAATTAGCAAATGAGTTCGGCTCGCAGTGCGTCGTTGTTGCCATTGATGTACGCCAGCACACGCCAAGTGATGCATGGAACGTCGTTATCAATGCCGGAAAACAGCCTACGGAATGGGAGGCAGTAGCATGGGCGAAAGAAGCAGAATCACTCGGAGCAGGAGAAATTCTGCTTACCTCGATGAACAACGACGGCACAAAAGGGGGTTTTGCGCTTGACATTACACGGGCAATAGCCGAAGCCGTCGGTATTCCGGTGATTGCCTCCGGTGGTGCAGGCACGATGCAGCATTTTAGCGATGTCTTGCGTAATGATGCCGGATGCGGCGCTGCCGACGCAGCACTCGCTGCGAGCCTCTTTCACTTCGGCGAGATGCAGATTCCTGATTTGAAGCGCTTTTTGCAGAGCGAGGGTTTGTCTATACGCCTTCAGTAGTCGTTTCTCTCCGGAGCGGTGCTATTCTTCAAGCATATAGTCAAACGTATAGGAGTGCTTCCCCGCATCGTTTTTAATGTCCATTTTTCCTGTGAGACCGACAAGACCGTCCGTACCGGAATCCGGCACGACAGTTATGCTGAGCTCGGATGCGCCACGATTCAAAACGCCGACGTGTTGAAGCATAAACGTCCCAACACGTCCCTGCAAAGAGCCGCTTACTTTCTCAATCGCAACATACCCTGCCGACCCCTGTACGCTTGTGCCAGCGCTCAACATTTCACCCTTGCTTGTGCCTTCCAGATCGCCGTGAAATCGCTTGTCTATGGACAGTCTGCCCAAAAGCGCATCAGCACTTGTGTCAAAGAGTGGTTGTGGTGCTAGTTGTACGTCAAATGCGCCGCTTGCTTGCGTTGCCATAATAATCCTTATGAAATGTATTGAAATAGTTATAACTCGGATTTAACCGAAATATCGCTGGGAACTTCCTGTACGGGTGCGGGCTTCATAGCTCGCACCAATTCTTCGCGGCGGCGACCGATAGCAACGAAGAATCCTGCCACCATGAAAATAACGCCGCCCCATACAAGATTGATAAAGGGTTTGTACGAAAGTTCAATCGTGAAGACCTCGCGCGGAACAGTGGCCGGCTTGCCGGAATCAGCAAAGGCAAGCACAGCCTGCGATTTGGAAAGGTTTTCTTTGTTCGCCACAATGCGCTGGAAGGCAATGTAATACTTCGTTCCGGGGATATTGAACGGTTCTTGCGTTTGCGCGGCGGCATTGCCCGCAATTCCTTCTTTGCCTTTGAACGTCGTGTACAGCGCTTGTACGGTTGTGTCTGTGCCGTTTGCTGTGCGATGAACGATTTCTACGATTGCTCCCAAGCGCAAATTCTCTGGGTTCCCGCCGCCTTGCATCGCTGTCATTGCTTGCGACATATCGAATTTTTTCAACAAAATGCTGTATGAAGAATCAATCGGCATAATGACGGGTGTTTCTTTATTGACAACGGCTGCGGGCGCTTCACCTTCGGTCTCAATGGATTTGGGCGAAACGTACATATCGCTCACGAGCGTCCATTTGATACCGGGTTCGAGAAAAGCAGATTCACGCTTGTTAAAATCACTCCAGTAGAGTACCGGTGCTACGACGGTTTCTTTGCCGTCTTTTTCGAGTGCAACGTAGTATTTATATTTCTCGCGGTCTTTATAGTCTTTGTCCACTTGTTCGCGTCCGACGTACATGATTTTGTAGCCCATTGCTTGCTTCGCTACACCTTGTGGTAGTGAAATATGCTCAGTCGTGGAATAACGTGATGTTGCGACGATGCCTAAAAAGAGGAGCGCTATACCAAAGTGGGAAATATACGCCCCAGTGTGTTGCGGCTTCGAGCGCATAAGTCGTGCGCCCATTTCCAAATTCACAAACAATGAAAAGAACGAACCCAGCACGAGTGCCAAATACGCAAGGTCATGCACACCAAATGCTGCGGTGATGCCGCTTGCCACAACTGCTAATGCTGCTGGAATAGTGAGTTTGCGCAAAAATTCTTTTCTTCCGGTAGATTTCCAACGCAAAAGCAGTGCTGCACCGTTCACGAAGGCAACGATGATGACAAGCGGAAGGTGCATTTTGTTATAGTACGAAATGTCTATCGCCACTTTAGGTTGCTTGAGAATTTCGCACACAATAGGCCAACTTGTGCCGATGGTAACGATAATTGCGCTTGCGAGCGTCAGTGCGGAGCCAATCGAAAGAGCAAATTCGCGGGAAGTGGGGTTAAAATTCGCTTTGCTAGAACTGATGTCTTTGCGGCGCATAATCAAAATTCCGAAGCCAAGCACCGCAAAAACTACGATAAACGCTAGTAGCAGCACATATGCAAACAAGCCCGGGTCAACAAACGAGTGTACCGAAGTATCGCCCAGAACACCGCTCCGCGTCAGGAATGTGGAATACAGTACCATGAGAAACGTCAGAATAGCCAGCACAAGGTTTGTTCGTACTAAGCCGCCCGTTTTCTTTTGAGTGAGCATGGTGTGAACAAGACCCACCGACACCAGCCACGGAATAAGTGATGAGTTTTCTACCGGATCCCAGCCCCAGAAGCCGCCCCAACCCAAGGTTTCATACGCCCAGAAGCCGCCCAGCATAATGCCGAAGCCGAGCACAGCCGTTCCAAAGAGTACCCACGGCAGCGAGACTGCTATCCAGTTGTGGTAATCACGTTTCAAAAGCCCGCCCATCGCAAAAGCAAAGGGTACAGACATGGCAGCAAAGCCCGTGAAAAGAATTGGTGGGTGAATGGTAATCCATAAATTTTGCAACAGAGGATTCAAGCCCTTACCGTTCTGCGGCATAAAGCCTGCCGCTACGCCATCTTTGGCGAATGATTCCCAGACATATGCGAAGGGACTTTTTGCAACAAGCATGAGCAGTAAAAAGACCAGAATCAAACCATAAAACGCCATGACCTCGCCTTCGTACTTGTGTTTGCGCACATAAGGAAGAAGACTGATGCCGATAGCTGATACCAGCACCGTCCAGAGCGTAAAACTTCCTTCCTGACCCGCATAGAACGTTGCTGCCAAGAGCGGCTTGGAGAGTTCACGCGAGGAGTGTCCCCAGACGTAGGTGTAGCGGAAATCGTGCGTGAAAATGTTGTAGAGCTGAACGCCGGAAACGACAAGCATTCCTACAAAAATGCAAACGAAAAAGATACGCCCGACGCGGCGAAATTCCTCTTGCCATGCCGTACCGCGCCCTGTGTAGAGCGACAAGAAGTACGAGCCTGACGACACCAGTGCCGAAGCAAAGAGGAGGTTGACGAAGAATTGCGAATACTGTCCAAACATAGTGGTAGTGAGGAAATGAAAAGTAGAATATAGTATTTATGCGTGCTGAATGTCCATATCGCCAAATGTGGCGATTTCAAGTGCTTCCGATACCTCCGCATCGTGGATGTCAATTCCCGCAAGTGCATATAACGCTTGTACCTGCTCAAAGGAAATATCATCTCTTCGATATGCCCAGAAAATTTGCCCAAGCAGAATGTCTTGTGCGCGGCGTGAGAGCAATCCCCGAAATTGTGCTGTTTCAATAATTTCTTTAAGGTAGAGAAAATCGCTGCCCATCGTTAAGTTCCTTTCTCGTTAAGGTTTCGATGCGACCATCGTAGGAAATAATGGTAATTTTCTGTAATTCCTGAAGTGCTATATCATTGAATAATGCAACACGAACACCTTGATTGATATGCAGTGGGGTTGCACGAGTGTTGTTAATATAGACGATTACAAAGGCCGCTTGTTTCTTGCCGTTTCTTAATTGCCGTTGTATCGCTAGTGGTATGTTTTGTGCATCTTCAGTAATACTTTTGAATTCCGCCAACTCAAGGTTGTCTGCCTGTTGCAACCGCGCATCCGGTGTTTTGACCGATACAAGGGAGCTACTTGCCAGCAGAAGAACATTATAGCCAGCATTTGCGAGATGTTGTGCAATAATGCGCTCATTTCCTTTGCTCTCCGCAAACAGTTCTTCTTCCTCAACAGTTGCGCCATTGGGAGCCGTATATCGTATCATACAATCTCACGCTGCATGAACAGGAACGGCGTTTACGCGGACTTCCACGCCGTATTCGGCATTCATGCCGTCGGTAAGCGGTGCTATAAACGTGAGGGCGTGAGCGGCGGTTGCATCATCAGGAAAAGTATAGTCCAGTACAACAACGCCATTCTCTGCGCTTTCGCGTATGAGATAGGCGTGAGGGAAATGTGCGTGTACTTGGGTCTTGACGTAATCGCTTGCCGCAGTGCGCGTAGCCGTACGTTTGTCCTGCTCTTGACGGTCAATATAGACAAAATTGAGGGTGGAGGCTACTTCCTGCGGCAACTGGGGCAATGAACCGCGTGGAATCAGAAATGCGCTCAGTGCTGAGAAGTCAGCAAAGATGCGATGTTGCGCGGTGGCTCGCATGAGATAATCAAAGCCACTGGAGCCTCCTGTACCAACCTTTGCGCCTATCATGCGCATTACCATTTGTGCGTGGCGGTAACGCCAAATCGAGAAGGTTTCATCAATTTCGATAAGCGTTTGCAACAGGCGGAATGGTAAATGTAAAATCGGATATTCGCGGTAGAGCAGAATAAACAATGCTGCCTGCGAAGCCTTGAAGGAAAGACGTTTCGCTCCGCTTTCGCGCAAAGTGTTGTATGCTTCTTCGCTGAAAAATGCGCGAAAACTCTGTTCATTCATATCGGTCTGTGTGAGCATATCGCCCACAGCCTGCGCCGACATTGCGCTATTGAAACGAAGCATTGTGCGGTCGCGCTCGAACATCGTCTCGACTGCCGTTTGATATTCTTGCCAAAATGAATACGATGGTTTTTGAATAAACGGCATTCGTTCTAGCCACAGTTCCACCAATGAAAACAGTGATGGCTGTTTTTCTACTTGTCCAATATGTTCTTTATCTGCCTCCGAAAGCGGAAGGTGGGCAAGTACGCGCTGCTGCCGATTAAGTCCCAATTTGATTTCCATAAGGCGGAACTGCACAGACTGAAAGCCGCTTGCCGGATAGAGTACATTGCGGAAATCCAGAAAATCCATGGGGGTCATCGTTTCGAGTACATCTATCTGCTGAAAGAGAATCGGACCGATGGCGGCAATACGTTCCAAGCGCTGGAGAGCAGTTGCTACGTCTTGCTCGGGAACGGGATTTTGTCCGAAAATTGTCAAAATTGAATCAAGTTCGTGTACAATTTGCTTAAACCAGAGTTCGTAGGTTTGGTGCGTGATGATAAAGAGCATTTCATCGTGCGCCGGAGCGCCGACTTCGTACGAACGTGGTTTCTGTGCGTTCAAGATTGTCGGCAAATGAAGATAGTCACCGTAATAAAGGGCTTCGTAGGGAGCTGTCATAATGGATTTGTTTTGTCGAAGTGATAAGCGTCGTTTGAAGGAGTACGAATATACAAAATCCCTGCCTTTTCGCGGCATAGAAGCGCTGTGCTAAAAATATCGCTGGAAAGAAAAGTGGAAAAGAAAACCTGTGTTTTTGCGGTAAAAAGTTGTAAGTTCGTAGTCTGTGTGTCTTTTTAGGCACATCTACTACACGCAAGTCCAGCATCCATGACACTAGGCGACATTACCAAGCCGATACAACCCTACATTGACGATTTTGACAATGTACTTAAAGAGCAGATGCACTCCAATGTGCTACTGCTCGACACCGTTGTCCGATACATCCTACGCCAGCGCGGGAAGCGTGTTCGTCCGATGCTCGTGCTTCTAAGCGCGGCAGTGTGCGGTGAGGTAAGCCGCAGAACGCACATTGGCGCGAGTTTAGTGGAGCTTCTGCACACCGCATCGCTTGTGCATGATGATGTGGTTGATGAGTCGAATGAGCGGCGTGGAATGGCTTCTATCAATGGGGTGTGGAAAAATAAAATTGCGGTATTGGTAGGAGATTACTTACTTTCGCGTGGCTTATTGGTGGCGGTAGAGAACGGTGAGTATGATTTTCTCAAGATTACCAGCACCGCTGTTCGTCGTATGAGCGAGGGCGAGTTGCTACAAATCCAGAAAACGCGCCAGTTGGACATGGACGAAGCTACCTATTTTCGGATTATTTCGGATAAAACTGCTTCTCTTATTTCGACGTGTTGCGAAATTGGTGCGGTGAGCGCCTCGTCTAACCCCGCACATCACGAAGCGCTTCGTGAATATGGAGAGCTTATTGGTTCGGTCTTTCAAATTCGTGACGATACGTTTGATTATTCGGGCGGAAATTCGTTAATTGGTAAACCAACAGGTAACGACGTACAGGAAAAAAAACTCACACTGCCGCTTATCTATGCCTTTTCTCAGGCATCGAAGCAGGAGAGTAAGGCAATTTTGAAAATCATCAAATCCAAGCCCTCTAAAAAAGAGGCGCGTGTGATTGTGGACTTTGTGAAACAGCACAATGGCATTGAGTACGCCGAACAGAAAGCGGCAGCAATGCTTGCGGAAGCTAAAAATAAACTGAGTATTTTTGACGACTCCCCGGCGAAAACCTCCCTCCTTCACTTCGCCGACTACTCGCTTCAACGGTCAATGTAAACCATAAACCAGAGACGAGTTCAGCCGAAAGCAGCATTTCGGCGCAAATCGAACAATTTATTGACATTCTCAAAAGCCCTTATTTCAAGGGGCTTCTGGGTTGTTTGTAACGCATAAAGAGGATTAGTATGAGCGTTAGCGCAACTTTTGCTGTCCAGGCGCAAGAATTTCTTGAGCAGGGACATCCTGCCGAGGCGATAGCCCTGTGCAGGCAAGGATTGAATGAATATCCCGACTACGTGACCGCCTATCTGGTCTTGGCGCGAGCATTTATCGCTGTTGGCGATTATGCCTCTGCCGAGCAGGCTTTGGAGCGCGGTGTCAAGCAATCTCCCCGTTCAACCACAACACGTGCTTTGCGCAAAGAGGTGCAATACGCACTCCGTCTCAAAGAATTGAAAGAAAAGCAAGCGCTGGCTCCTGTCAATGGAGGTGCCTCGTCAGCACTGCCATCCGGCTTGCAGAGTGCCTTGGCGGATGCCTCAGAAGCGGCTTCTTACATGGATAGAGGTGAAACATTGCCAGCGGAGCAGGCTGAACGCACCTTGGGGACGTATTTGCGTATCATCGAAACTGATAGGAGCAGCGACGAAGCTCATTCCGCTTTCCGAAGTAATAATCTCCGCCTGATTCCGGGTTTAGATTTTACGCCCCTTCGCATGGAAAATCCTAGCGCTGCACAGCAAGCGGCGCAGCAACGAAACATAAGTGTTCCCGAACCACCACCCCTGACAGAATTTGCCGATTGGCAGCAATACCAAGAGTCTCTTCGCAACGACCAAGCTGTGTCGCTTCCTCTCGAACACGCTACCGCCGATTTTATCAATGCAGAAATGCTCATCAGTGGCGAAGCAATCAAGCCGGAAATGCTGAAGCCGCAAATCGGCTACTCGCGTCCGCCGATGCCTACACCGCGTTTCAGTATCCGCGAAATTGAGAATTTACCCATAGCTGATACAGAAGATGCGAACGATATTGATAGCCTAGCAGGACGACTGATGCAAGCACAAATGCCGGGTGCGAAGGAACTTCTTACGCGCGAAGCGGAAATCCCCGAATATCTACGCGAAAACTCCGGCGAGACCATTAGCGATGCGCTGCCACACGCGGGGACGGTGATTATTAGTGAAACGATGGCAAAAATTTATGAAGCTCAAGGCGCACTAGCCCAAGCACTTCATGCCTATAAAACACTCGCAGCAGAAGCCGATGCACAGCATAACGACGAGAAGGTACGCTTCTTTGCCGAAAAAATACAGCTTGTGCAAGCTCGTATTGCTGCACAGCCTTTGGGGATGTAGCATTAAAAAGGGAATATCGGACTATTCGCTTTCAGTTGCCTTTTCTGCGGTTGACGGCGTAAGCATGTCCACAATAAGTTCAAGGCTGTCCGGGTGCTGGAGCCAAAGTGTGCGCAGTCCGCAAGCGCGTGCCGCTTCAATATGCTGGTGCGAATCATCAATGAACAGCGTTTCCGCCGGAGTGTAGTGCATTGTTTCAAGAACTGCTTGAAAAATAGCATGGTCTGGTTTACGTAAACCCATCTGATACGAGTAGAAGAGTTTATCAAAAAGGGAAAACAACTCTTGGCACTCTGGCTTGATGTGCTCAATATGGAGTTCATTTGTGTTGCTGAGAAGCGCGAGATTATAGTGCTGTTTCAAGCGCCAAACAAGGGCATTCCGTCCGGGATACACACCGAGCAACATGGAGTTCCATGCTTGAGAGAGGTCTTCATCACTCCCTTCCAGTCCCAGATTCTTTCGCAATCCTTCACAAAATTCTTTGGTCGTAATGACTCCGCTTTCATACTGACTAAAAATCTCCGGTTGTGTCTGTCGCGTGTAGGAGATATGCTCTGCACCGCCTTGGATATGGTTTTGGGCAGTCGAAGGTTTTTGTAATGCTGCAAACTCCTGCTCTACAAGAGAATAATCAACATTGTAGAGAACGCCACCCAGATCGAAAATGATATTTTTGATACCATGAAAGGTGTCATGTAGTTGTGCCGTGCCGTTTGTCATAAACACTGAAAAATGTGGTAAAGAGAAGGTGAATTCAAGAAAGAGAGCAGAAGAAAAGCCTACAAAAAAGAAACGAGATGTTCTGTGCAATATGCTGCAGAACACCTCGTGTCATTTCTTTCGCAAGACTGGATTGTCTGTCGTGTTTGAAAGGGCGAGTGACGGGGCTTGAACCCGCGGCACCCAAAGCCACAATCTGGTGCTCTACCAACTGAGCTACACCCGCCGTATTGACCGAAGCAAACAAATAGTCATCAAGAGAACAACTAATTTACGGCAAGGCAAGCGTATTTCCAAGAACTTTTTGCATCGTCTGCAAAGTACCGTTACATCCGATTTTCGCCGGGCGCAACACCGATATAACAAACCCGATATTTCCCTTGCAAGCGTGCCACATACAATGCCCACCGATACTCGGCACTCAATTCTTTGGCAATTTTGTTGTTACGCCGAAGAATTTCGGCTTGTTCTTTTGTAAGCTGTTTCGCATCTGCTGGGTCAGGCGCAATCTCGATGAATTTGTTCAATTCTTGTGATGTGACTGTTAGACAGTATAGCTGTGCTCCGACCGGTACGATTCCATTCGGTAAATAGATATTGTCATCTTCCGTTTTCGGACGAGCTTGGAAGTCGCTTGATTTCTTGCTTTGCAGCACTTTGCGCAAAGCTGGAAATAACACAACATGGTAATTGAGTATAAAATCTGTTTTGGAAACAATATCAGTCAATGCTCCTTCGGGGCGGACATAATTGCTCCCTACCAGTGGGAAAGCGGTCATGTAGGCAAGTTTGACAGAATCTTGTGCTGCGAGCGATTGTACGTATTCTGCCCAGTATGCGCTAAATGGCTCGATATCAATATTGGGAACGTTATCCTCATTTTCTTTCATGAAGCAAACACTGCCTTGGAACTTTGGTGTAAAGGCAACATAAACGGGTTTGTATTTGTCCCATTTGGTAAAGAGGGTGTATTTGTTCCGTACAAGTGAGAAGAGATGAGCTCCCACTTGATATGTGCCGGTAATCGAATCATGATTTTCGCCGTACCGCTGAAAGAAAACTTTGAGAGTATCGTCTATCTCACTGACGGTGCAGATAAGGTCGCTCGAATGGTGTGTTCCGTTTGCCGAGAGATTTGCCCGTAAAGAATCGCCTGATTGTCGCACTGTAAGTACGTGTCCGACAAAAATTGCCGTCGGATTTGCCTCGCCAATGTCGCCACCACCGTATTCATCGAAGCGAAAATATCCGACCCAAATATTGTTGACGGAGACCGACGTTCCAATTTCATATCCACTAGCCGAGCCACGCTTCTTTTGACAGCTTTCGAGAGTAATACTTATTACCAGCGCAAGTGCAAGCAGCGTGAGGAATCTTGCACGAGTAGGTACTTGAGCCAAAGAGAAACGTTTCATAGCGAAAAAAATAGTGAGGAAGGTAAGGATTTGTCGGTAAAATTATGCAAATTCGTGATTGCATTAGAATTATTCGTGTTTTCTTTTACCTTCGTTGTACGAAGTTTGAATGTAATGATGTTGCTTGTGAAGGTCTCAGTCACAAAAGGCAAGGTGGTAAAGGTATATGTCCAAAAGATTATGTACCATAGAATGCACTACAAAATACCGCAGGGCAGAAAATCTCACAAGCATCAAATCACACAATTCCATAATTCAAGCATTAGATTTCGTAGCGGTAAAGTAATCGTATAGCATAATGCGCCCCAGTATAACGCTTGGGCGTTGACGAATTTTTCACTTTGCCGTGCAGGCTCTCTCACCTGTGCCGCTTCTACCATTCCGATTTATGGCACAACAACCACGCTTTGGTATTCAACAAAAATTGGTTTCCCTTGTTTTGGTCTTATTGCTGGGTATTGCAGGCTTTATAGCGATGTTCTTCCCGCTTCGACAAAAAGCACAGATGACCAAGTACCTCCAAGAAAAGGTTCGCGTAACAGCACAGATGATAGCGTTTAATTCCTCAACGGGGATGGCGTTTGACGATGCTGCAGCCGTACAGGCTACTTTAGAAGTGCTTCCTACGCTAATAGGTGTAAAATTTGCGTCAGTTGTGAGTGCTGCCGGACAAGAAGTTGCTTCCTATAAGCCTGATAATAGCTACCAAACTCTGCAAAATGATGTTAAAGTACTCATCAAGTCGTCCGAAAAGCAAGTCGTCGAGGTAAATGGTATTGCCCTTTATGCCGAACCAATTGTCTATCAAGGTAATTCAGTCGGGAAAGTTGTTGTTGGTGTGAGTCTCGCTGATCTTAGCAACGATGCCGAGGAAAGTCGTTTGATTGCCATAGGCGTTGGCGTTGGTATTTTGGTTATTGGCGGTGTCGTCGTATTACTCCTAAGTGCTCGTATTGTTCGTCCGCTCAAAACGCTTTCCCGTGCTGCCGAGCAGGTCTCGTTGGGCAACTTTGAAGCAACAGTAAAAATCAACACCAGAGATGAGGTCGAAGTATTGGCGACTGCTTTTAACGGAATGGTACAAAATATTAAGCGTGCTATTGACCATATGGAAAAAACCTCTCGTGCTGAGGATATGGCGCGTAAGGCAGAAGATGCCCGGCGTGCATTGCAGGAACAGCAAGAATATCTTCAGGAATCAGCAAATCGCATTCTGCGGGCAATGGAATATCTGGCAAGTGGAGATATTTCGGTGCAATTACCCACGAACAACGCCCAAGATGACGTGATGAACAAAATTTCTATCGGTTTTAATAATGCTACCGCAAACATCCGCCAGCTTATCGAAGATGTTATTCATGCCGCTCATGCCACTGCCGACATTAGTGCTGCGATTTCGTCGCACTCAGCTGAAATGGCTGATGGCGCACAAAATCAAATGATACAGGTGCATCGTATCTCGAAGGAGATTGGCAGTATGGTTGGTATTATTGAAGAAAGCTCAGACCAAGCCATTAGCGCTGCCAGAGAATCTACCGAAGCGAGCAGCGATGCGCAGCAAGGCGGAAATGTCGTACGTGAGGCGATTATCGGTATGAATGTTATTAGTGAAGTTGTTGGGCAATCTGTCGAGACAGTGCAAGCATTGGGGCAAAGCAGTAAGCAAATTGGAGCAATTATCCGCGTCATTGCCGACATTGCAGACCAGACAAATCTTCTGGCACTCAACGCCGCTATTGAGGCTGCTCGTGCGGGTGAGCAGGGACGCGGCTTTGCCGTTGTTGCTGATGAAGTTCGGAAGCTCGCCGAGCGCACACAGAAAGCAACAAAAGAAATTTCTGCTACCATCACCCAAATACAGCGCGACACACAGCAAGTAGTGAAGTCTATGCAAGCCAGTGTGCAGAACGTTGAGCAAGGGAAAATGGCTGCTGCGAAAGCCTCCGATGCGCTGGAGCGTATCATTACGCGCACGGCAGGCGTGGCAGAAAATATCAATGCGCTGGCTACGATGAGTCAAAGTCTAACGAAACGTAGCGACAGCATGGCAGATATTATTGACGACATTAAGCGCGTTACCCGTCAATCTTCCGAGCTAACAGCCGCTACAGCACAGGGCGCAAGCGAACTCAGCCAATCCAAAGACCAGCTCTTGCACTCAATTGAGAATTTCAAAGTGTAATAAGTCAGGAGTAGTAGTTTGGCAAAGTATCAGTCTCGTGAAAATGTGAGAATTCTAGCAGTTTCTTGGAGTCCAAGACTGATTATTATCTCTATGGTCGTTGCTATACTGACTTTGTTATTAAGTTCGTGTAGGCTACTCGGTGGGCTGGATATAGAACCAAATGATGTGTTGATTATTGTAGTCACGTCATCAAGGGATAGTGCTTCCTTGGCTAGAGATGCCGAACATCTACAAATACAATACGACGAAAATGGGAGTAAAAAGATACTGGCGGATGTTGACATTCACGTAGTTGGCTCGAAAGTAATTATCACACCACGCCGTATTATTGATTGGGTTGTGGGAAAGACAATCAAAACATACACATTCGTTCTTAACGGACAATCGCTTTTGAAAATGGATATTGTTGTCAGTGGTCTCACTTCAAAGAATAATTATCAAATTCTTGAGTTTCGCGCGAATGGTCAAACAATTCAACGTAACACAGATGGAAAGTATTACATAAGTATCAACAACTTTTAGACTATCGCTGCACAACAAGGAGCGCCGTTGCCTTGATATTTGCAGACAGCATGACGCACCAGTATATGCCATTGGCGAAGTGCGCCGTTTGTACCGTAAGATTGTGAGTGCCCTCGGTAAAAATTTCGTCAGCGACAATCTCAATTTCATGTCCTAATACATCTACAATGCTCAGTCGCAGGTGTGCCGTACTTTCCAGATGGAATTGCAAAACTGTGTGTGACGACGCGGGATTCGGCATACACTCAAAAGCCTTCACAAGGGGAGATTCCTGAACACCAGTAATAGTGATAGGTCTGGCGTTTGTGTTGGTAAACCACCATTCAAGCGAGTACCATGCGCTTTTGCGTTGCATAGCGCTGTCGAGCGGGAGTGGGCGCTGTGCTTGGTTGTCGGTTCGTGCAGCAGAGGTGTTCAAATTGGTGTATTTATCGCTCACACCCCACGTAATAAAGCCAATCACCGCAGCATTATTCATCACCACTGAGCAATAATCGCCATACGTTTTGGCAACGCCGTCGTCGCGTTGTTGTGCGTTAGACGGCAATGAACGGTCATCGCAGTCAAATTCGGTGACGATAATTTTAAGTCCCAATGCTGCTACGTCGTTCAGGAATTGCCGAAAAGAATTCGTGTTGGCATTAAATTTTTGATTATCTGCCGAGCGCATATGTGCTTGTATGCCAAGCGCATGAATGGGAACACGCTTTGTTTTGAGGCGTTGCAGAAGACTCAAAATCGCATCGCGCCGAGCGCTATCGTCAAATTCCACGCCATATTCGTTATAGACAAGCAATGCCGAGGGATCTGCCGCCGCCGCTGCACGGAACGCAATTTCGATATAATTTTCTCCAAGATATTGATACCAAGGGCTATTGCGTAGCTTATTCGGAGTGCCGTCGCTTGGCTGTATGACCTCGTTCACAACGTCCCACGAATGCATCTGCCCTTTGTAGCGCCCCACGACATTTTTAATATGGTCGGTGAGAAATTGCTCGGCATTATTGCGATTGACTGTGGCGGAAAACCAGCTTGGAAGCGCTTGGTGCCAGCAGAGCGTGTGCCCATGCACGAGCATACCATTTTGACGAGCAAAATTGACGATGTAGTCTGAATCTACATAGTTGTACGTGCTTGCTGTTGGGCGTAGTCTATCCCATTTCATTTCATATTCTGCTGTAAGGATACCACATTCGTCTGCAACGGCTTGGCGGTATGCTGTATCGGTTCTGAGGCGGTCTTCGGTCGTTGCTGCTCCGTAGAACATATTTTTTGCCGCCGCGCGGTAACGCAAGCCGTTTGCTTGTGCATGGAGTATCTGATTGACCATGGGTGCAGCAGCAATGCCAGCAGCAGCACTCGTGGCAATCTGACGCAGAAAAGAGCGGCGACTGTGCATGATAATTGAGTGAAAATGTGGTGGTAAATCCTGTACTTGGGGGTGCTTTCTCAAAATACAATTTTTCTTGAAAATAAAATTTATCCCAAAAAAACTGCTGACATACTGTTGTCAGGAGCATTGCGTAATTTTGTTGTATGATAGTTACTTTTTAATCATTTATCGGTAGGAGTCAGCAGCATGAAAGCACTGAAAATCAACATAATAGCCATTGCAGTATTAGCAATTGCTTTTCAGCTAACGAACGTAGCGTGGTATAGTCTGGCGGGCGAGAGGTGGGTAGAATTAGCAGGGTTGAAAAATGTGGCTGATATTGCGGCAGCAACAAGTCCGATGGCATATATTTCTTCGATTCTCAATGCGGCGCTGTTTTGTTTTATGTTGGCGTGGTTGTTCATAAAAATCCGTGTAGAAAATGCTGTTCAGGGTATTATCTATGCTGTTTCCTTCTATGGTTGCTTTGTCTTCTTCGAGTCACTGACAAAAGATTTATTCCACTTACGCCCCATGATGCTTACCCTTATTAACGAAGGTGTGAATTTTATTAACTACACGCTTGCCGGTGCAGTGTTGGGGGCGTGGAGAAAATACGAAGCATAATTCCCCATGCAAGATATAACAAAGAAAGGACGGTATGAAAATGACATTCGACGATGTAATGATGACACTTGTAGCCGCAGGAAGCGAACAGACACGCAAGACCTATGCTCGGCATGGTATTAAAGGAGCAATGTTTGGCGTAAGTTATGCTGTACTGGAAAAACTCCGCAAGAAAATCAAGTGCGACCAAGCTCTTGCTGAGGAACTCTGGGCGACAGGCAACCACGACGCGCAAATACTGGCAACCATGATATCCGACCCCGCACAATGCACAGCAACTCTTATGGAAGAATGGTCACAAGCGCTTGAGAACTACGTGCTGACCGACGCTTTGGGAAAACTTGCGGCACAAACTCCCGCCGCACATAAACTTATGACGCGCTGGATGCAATCGGATGAGGAATGGCTAGGACAAATGGGCTGGACGATGCTGAGTGCAGAAGCAAGTAATAACGCGCTTCCGGACAGTTTTTTTACCCACTATTTACCGATCATTGAACGCGAAATTCATACACGGAAAAATCGTGTTCGCCATTCCATGAATGGAGCACTGGTGAGCATTGGTGGCTATCGTAGTGCATTGCAAGAGAAGGCTCTCGAAACGGCTGCGCGTATCGGCAAAGTAAAGGTTGACCACGGCGATACGAATTGTAAAACGCCCGATGCCGCTGCCTACATTAAGAAAATGGCTGCACGACGGAATGAAGTAACCGTATAAATCAGACACAATAATTTTTTCACAATTTTTCTTTTGAGTACCATGAAAAACATGAATGTTTACCTGACCTTTGACGGAAGTTGCAAAGATGCTTTAGAACACTACAAAGAATCGCTTGGTGGTGAGATTGTAAGCCTCCAAACCTTTGGCGAAGCACCCACAACCAACATTCCTGACGAGCAAAAAAACAACGTTATGCACGCCGAGTTTAGAGCAGGGGACATATACTTTATGGCATCAGATTCCATGCCGGATCAAGCCCTTACCGCAGGTAATAACGTAACGCTCAGTATCGGCTTGAACAGTCTCGACGAGCAAGAGACTATTTTTGGAAAACTTTCCGATGGCGGCGCAGTAACAATGCCGCTTCAAGATACATTCTGGGGCGCTCGATTCGGTATGCTTACCGATAAATTTGGCGTAAACTGGATGCTGAACTGTGAATTACAGCAGCACGTGTCGGCATAATTATTCTTGCGATAGCGCACCGCGCGGAGTATAGATGGTTGTGATTGGATAGGATAATCATGGTTTTATTGGAGGAGTGTGAAGACTTCAACACTCAAATAAAACCATGATTGCTCATCCGACACAACCATTTTCGTTTTTACCATCTCA
>JANYDO010000177.1 GCA_025363605.1 Candidatus Kapaibacterium sp. | reverse complement strand
CTTGAGGCAGGATAAAATTTGTTTGGGATATAGGTGATGCGTTCTGCTTGTACGCCTTTGCGCAAGTGAACACGCACGGTCTTGGTAGCATTTGTTTCTATTCGTTCAATCCATCCGGGCGCATCCAGCAGACTTTTGCCTTCACTTGTGCGACCGTCAAGCAGAAAAGCATCGCGCAACGAATGATAGACACCATTGACCAACAAAGAGTCAGATGAAGCGGTAATCTGGCTCGTTGCCGGAAGAAACTCCAGCGTAATGATCTGTCGCGCTGTGTCCGTAAAAAAGGCTTTCCGTAGATTAGGCGAAGAGATATTGATGGAATCTTTACCACCATAAAAATCTCGCTCCACAAGCCGATAAACCTGCCCTGCAAGCTCTTCATAGCCTTGTTGTGAGAAATGACAACCGTCGTAGTCCCGAACAGCATTTGCAGCAACCACCTCCACATTCGGAAAAAACTCCTGAAAGTGGCGCTGCTCCTCACGAATGTCACTTTGATCAAAGTCATTGCATACATTAGGACGTATCTGCACGACATACACGCGCTGTACTATCGGATAATCCAGTTTCCATGCCCGATACAGCGCAGCAAATCTTTCTGCATACCCTAAACCTGTATTTGATTCGCCTTGATACCAGAGAATACCACGGATATTCTTTGCCAAGCCTGATTGCTTCGCCAAATAAAGTGTATAATCGTAAATTCCCTGTGGCGGATTTTTCCGCATTGGTAGATGTAGTTCGATACTCGTACCGCTCACAGCAGCATGAATCGCGCAGATTGGAAGTTTTTGTACCTCTACGATTTGCCGTGCCACTTCACCAGCAACCCCACCAATATGCCCCAATATCCCCGGAAGGCTATTGGTAGCGTCCATAGATTGCCACCATGTAGTTTTATGTTCAATGTTGTACGTCCGCATAAATTCTGCTTGGGGCGAGTTCGGTACATTTCCCAGTACCGCATTAGATTGCCCCGCGAACAGGAGTACATCGCCCGCAACAAGACTATCACGCCGCGCAACGACGCTATCTATACCGTTTTTAAGACGCATACCGAGCGATATACCATATTCAGCACATTCAGCTTTGATGCTAACTGTGAGGGCAAAACGAGCACTGAGCCGCGCGGGCGCTTTCTTGGAAGCAGTTGCATTTTTCGTCGAAGCCCGTACACTATTACTCTTTGGTGCATAAACAAGCGGCATAGATACTCTCTGTACAACTACGCCATTTCGCGTAACAACAGCATAAATAGAATCACCCTCCATACGATTGACTACACCGGAAAGCAGTACCGAAGCCGAGTCTCGATAATCACGGGCAAAGAATTGGAACGATTGAGGAAAGGAAATATCCAACACAACACTTCTACTCAAACAATGCTGCTCAAACACTTCTTTTGCTTTTGGTTCTCTAAGCATCTCTGCTCTTCGGCAATCCTCACAAGCCGCATCAACTCTACCGACACCGAATTGTGCTAAGGCTCGATACACATACAAAGCTCCATTTGGGCGAAGATTATCCTTAAAGAGCGAATGTGAAAACAAACTATCTGCTTTGGTAAATTGACCTCCGGCAAGTGCGAACATTCCTTCAAAAGAATCAGATTCAAAGCTGTTTCTCAGCATATTCGGTGGACGATTTTGCAGAATGCTGTTTCGTATCTTCAGGGCTGATTGCATATCCCCAAATGCAGCATGATAATCCTGCATCACGAATGCTGTCATCGCACGCAAATAATATGCATCGGCGTACTGTGGTGCGAGAGTGATAACACTGGACAAATCTTCTCTCGCTGCCCGGTAATTGCTCCCCATACCGTCTGACTGCTGTTCGTGTGCAGTCCTCAGGTTTGCAATTGCACGGTGCAAGTACATTTCAGCATCCTGTCCTTGGGGCTTATTTGAACGCTGGCAAAGAGCTATTTGGAAGAGTGCGAGGGTCAACATCACCGCACAAATACAAGCTCGAATGAAAGTCATTATCATTTCGCCGCACTTTCCACCAAAATCTCGCGTATCGGCAGAGTAATAACGAACTTCAACCCGCCTTGCTTACGATTTTCAGCTACAATAGAGCCTTCGTGTGCGTCAATAATGCCCTTCGTGACAGCCAGTCCGAAACTTGTACCGTCAGTGTCTGCACCTGTGGCGCGATAGAATTTATCAAAAATCTGCCCCAAAGCGTCACTCGGCAGCCCCGGACCACCATCAGCAATGACAAGTCGCATCTCGGCTTTAATGCCTTTTTTCTTACCCATGTACGGCTGCTTGGTCACGGCAATTTTTATGGGCGTTTCTTGAGATGCGTGGAGTGCAGCGTTTTGCAGGATATTGACCAATGCTTGCTCCATTAAGACAAAATCCATTTCAACGCGCGGGAAGTCCGATGGTATTTCAACGTTCACGGTGTGTTCAGAAAGTTCGCGCCGGAGACGTGCCCTCACAACGCCAATAAGGTCGCTTACCTCGCACCATTCGGAATGAAGATTGATGTCGTCGCTGTCAATACGAGTTATATCAACGAGGTTTTCAACGAGATGGTTCAGTCGTGCAGAAGCCTTGCGGAGGCTTTCGGCAAGTTTAGTACGTGCATCTTTGTCGTCAGCAAGATCGTCATCGGCTAAACTGGAAGCAGCAAGGCTAATTTCGGCAAGCGGCTTGCGGATGTCGTATGAAATGGAGTTTAGCACCGTGGTATGTAAACGCTCGGCTTCTTCGCTGAGTTGTTGCTTTTGCGCCTCTTCATTGAGCGTTTCCCGCTCTAATGCCGATGATATCTGGCTTACAAAGTTTTCCAGCAGCGTTTTTTGGTCTAGTGGAAATATTGCCGATTGCAAGCGTACCCCCATTACGCCAAATTGTTCTCTGGGCGAGGAAAGCGGCGTATAATAAAACTCAGAATTTGGGAGCGTAGAAGTAAAGCGCCCTGCGGGTTTTTGATTACCGAATACCCACGCCGCGTTTGTATATTCTTTGTCCTGCACGTCCTCCTCCATTTTCGCAGTACTCGCGGCATGAAGCGCATTATCTAAAAGATCGCCGTCGTGCTGCACAAAAAATGCGACCTCTGCACGAAAGGTGCGCCCGATATGCACGACTGATTTACGAAACACATCAGCCTTTGTACCTGCTGCGGCAAGGTCTTTCGCCAGATGGTAAAGAGCAGAAGTACGTTCTTCACGATACCTTACAGCGCGTTCCTGCGTTTTAGCGCGGTTGGTTAGAACAGCCGTAATAATCGAAATGACAAAGTACATCCCAAACATTATGCCATCGGCAGTAGAGGCAATTGAGAAGGAAAAACGCGGCGGAATGTAGAGAAAATTCCATAGTAATCCGCTCATAAAACCAGCAAACAAGACAGGTCCACGACCAAAATACAGCGCCAAAAGCGTTGTGGTCGAAAGCAAAATCATACCGTCGCTTTGATACCCCACGAATTGCGGCAAGAGCGATGCCAAGCCAGCAACAGCACTGGCAATACAAACAGCAACAACATATTCCTTCGGAGAAGAGCGAAAGCGTGAGAACTCACTTGGAGCAAAGGTTTTACGCTTCTCCGGAGCGGCTTCTTCCACGCGAATTGCGTACACGTCTATCGTTCCGCTTTCCTCAATAAGTCGGTCAATAAAGGTTTTTGAAGAGCCTTTGAAAAGCGCTACAATCCGCCTCCAAAGAGATTTTTCCTGCTCAGCAAAGGGCTTGCCGACAATAATCTGCGAAACGTTATTTTGCTTTGCCGCGCGAACAATCCCGCTCACAAGGTCGTCGTCAACGGTAGAAATAATCTCCGCACCCAGTTCACGCGCTAAAGTAAGATTTTCGGACAGTCGCGTACGAGCATTATCGCTCATTTGCGCAGAATTTTCGACACTCACCGCAACCCACGGAGCATCCATCGAATAGGCAAGACGGCGAGTCCAGCGTACAAGCGCTTTTGAGTACGGACTTGGACCAACAGCAACCATCAGACGCTCACCGGATTTCCACGTTTCAGCGATGTGCTGCTCTTCCATATAATCACGCAATTCCTGATCAACTCGCTCCGAAGCAAGTCGGAGAGCCATTTCACGCAATGCCATCAAATTCCCTTTGCGAAAAGAGGTATTAGCGGCGTGCTTGATAGCGTCAGGATTAGAGAGAGGAATAATTTTGCCTTCTGCAAGGCGCTTGAGGAGTTCATCGGGGGCAATATCTATCAATTCGATTTCATCGGCTTCTTCGAGAAGCGAGTCGGGTACGGTATCACTCACCGCCATACCGGTAATCTGGCGAACAGTATCTATGCGGCTTTCGAGATTGCTGACATTCAGTGTAGTAAAAACATTAATACCATTATCAAGGAGTTCCCGTACATCCTCAGAGCGTGTGAGATGGCGAGCGCCATCGGCGTTTTTATGAGCCAAATCATCAACGATAACAATATCAGGCTTACGCTCCAAAATTGCATCCACGTCTATTTCAGCACTATTTTGGACATCAAGATTACTACGTCTTTGCTCCCCTTTCCCCTGAACAATATATTCCAAATCGCCCACAAGAGCGTCAGTTTCGGGATGAAGGTTCATTTCGAGGCTGGCAATCACCACCACCTTGCCTTCACGCTTGCGTTCATGAGCTTCATGGAGCATGGCGTAGGTTTTTCCAACACCGTCGCACATTCCAAAGAAAATTTTCAACTTGCCACGCCGATTTTCTTCGTCATCTCGTTGAATTTGCTCAAGAACTTCAGCCGGCGTTGCTGAAAAGTCCGTAGGAAGAGAATCTCCAAAATCGTCATCGGAGGAAAAAGATGAAGCAGATTGGGGCAAATCGGATGATGTATGTAAACTTACCATAATTTGGTTGGGAACCGTAAAAGCTTTTCGCAATGCTGCTTGCGCTGAAAGATTGTTGACTAGGCTGTTGTACTGACTACAAAATACCTCTATTTTCGATTTTTAGCAAAATGTTGAGGTGAATCACAGAAAGTTATAGATAAAAAGGAATCCTAATTAAAAAAAAATTCAAACAAAACACTCTTGAATTCAAGACTTACTTTCTCATGCGATTTGCAAGTAAGTGGATAATTTACTACTTTACGCTATATGAAACGTTTACTACTCAAAAGAGATATTCCGTCAGTATTCCTATCTTTCATCGTCATTTTTACTAAATTTTCATGCGTTGAATCTTTAATTTTTCACATCTTCTCTTCGGGGGCATCATGGGTACAGCGCCGACATCTTCCACAATTTTCAATCCGCATTATAGCTCTATCAATACAACGAGTAAAATCGTTGTTGCGTTTGAGCGTATCTCAGAAGCGTTTCGTGTTATGCTTTGGCAATCGAGCAAGAGTACAGGGTTATCGCCTCTTCAGATTCAAATCGTGACCTTTCTGTCTTTCCATCCCCCAGTGCAGCGCAAAGTGTCGTATTTAGCTCAGGAATTTAATATGACTAAACCCACAGTAAGCGATGCTATTAAAACACTGGAAGAAAAGGGATTAATTGTCAAAATCACAGAAGAAAACGATACGCGAAGCTATACAATCAACCTAACCGATAAAGGTAATCTGGTTGCCCAAGAGACATCGCTTTTTGCACAGAAATTTAACGAGGCGCTAGGCGGGATGCCGCCGATAGAACAAGAAGAATTATTAGAACATCTGGTGTCTATCATTCATTCATTCCATAAAAAAGGAATCCTAACAATACAACGAACCTGCTTTACTTGCACCTATCATGCTCAAAGCACTATGAATACACCCTCGAACAAACAGTCCTATTGCAGACTTCTCGATCAACATCTCCATTCGTCCGATATTCGGCTTGATTGCCCTCACCACGAGATAAAAGGGAATTGATATGAACAGCCTTACCATTACTTTTCCAACATTTGCAGTGATGAGGTTTTGCGTCATCGTGAGTTTATTCCTGCCATTGCGCATAGTCGCCCAAAGCCCCGCACTTATTGGCGAAGACACAGATTATGAACAGAAGTGCTCCCGTAGCAGCGCTGCTCTCCGCAACGCCAGTATTCAATCGTTTCCAGACTTCCTTCGTCAGAAACAATCGGCAGCGCTAACAGCCAGCGCTTCGCGGGGCTATGATGTCATTCGATATGACCTTTCGATGGACTGGACGCAAGCCCTCTTGGGAACAAGCGAAAGCGGACGTGACCGTCAATTTAGCGGCGTACAGATTATTTTGCTCCGTTTGGATTCTGCACGTATCGTGCTTCAGCTTCATGCAGCACAAATCCGCATTGACAGCCTGTTTTGGGGTGAAAAGAAAGGACAATTAGCTGCACCGCCAGGTACGCCGGAGAGTGAGACCGTTTATATTGCTCTCCCCACTACCGCCCGCAGCGGTGATACATTGCAACTCCGTTTACACTATACACACATTGGTTTGGCAAACGATGATGATGGAACTGGTTTTATCCTCTTCCGCAAAGGGCGCTTAGGTACTATCCGGGCAGGCAATGACTCGGTATTCCTTCCCCAACGTCTTGCTTATACCATGAGCGAACCCTACGGCGCACGACGCTGGATGCCCTGCAACGATGTTCCCAGTGATAAAGCACTCGTCAGCATTCGTATTCGTGTTCCGAAAGGCTATACGGCTATATCGAACGGGCTTTTACAAGAACGCCGATTAGATTCAACTGGCGGCGAGACATTTCTTTGGACGCATCAATCACCGATTGCACCGTATTTAATGGCTGTCTCAGCATCGGTCTTTGAGACATACCGCGAATGGTATAAGAAAGTTAGCAATCCAAACGATAGTATTCCTGTGGACAACTATTTTTGGAAAGAAGATGATACCAACTTACCCTTCAATAACAAAAACTATAATGTTCGCAAAGCTCTCGACATCACTGTCGGCTCAATGGAAGCCTATTCACGCTGGTTCGGCGAGTATCCTTTTGAGAAATACGGACACGTCGTCGTGCAACCATTTTTTGCCGGCGGGATGGAACATCAAAGCATTTCGACCATCAACCGCTCATGGCTCCGAGGTTCTTCCACCACAGGAATACCACATGAACTCATGCACCAATGGTTCGGTGATAAAATCACCTGTGCTTCATGGGAACATATTTGGCTCAATGAAAGCATGGCTACCTACGGTGAGGCGCTTTGGTACGAATCTTGGGGTGGTAGAAAGTGGAATATGGTCGCCATGACGGGGTTTCGGGATGGCTATTTTGCGAGCAAAGCACGATTTCAACCTGTGTACGTTGCTTCTCCCACGACAATTGACGTAATTTTCAACTATGCGACTACGTACGCGAAAGGCAGTTGGGTACTGCATACACTCCGCCGCATCTATGGCGATAGCGTCTATTTTCCCGCAATACGCCTCTATTCTGCGCGTTTTGCCTTCAAAGCAGCCGTAACATCAGATTTGCTTCGAGCATTTGAGGAAACAGCACAGCAGCGCTTATCGACTCTGCCAGTACCTGTCGCCACGGTCTTTCAGGAATGGATTTATGGAAGCGGAAACCCTATGTTTGGTGCTGCGTGGCGTGTGCAGCCTTCCAGCAATACCACATCAAGCCGTGTGCAGGTCTCCTTGTCGCAGCTTCAGACAGGAATGAACGTACCGGAGGTGTTCCATTTGCCTGTCGAAATAACATTTTTGAAATTTACAACCGCGCAAAACCGCCCCGATACGCAGCGCGTCGTACGAACAATCGTGATGAATAACCGACGTGAACAAGCCACTTTCGACCTTCCTTTTCAACCCGACAGCCTCATTATTGACGAGGCAGACAATATACTGTGCGAAAAACTGGTACCGCAGTTCAGTTCTACGGCACAAGAAGCCCGTCTCACAGCCTATCCGCAGCCGATTCACATCGGAGAGGCACTTAATGTGGAATTGTCCCTTGCCGTGGGACGTACTATCACAATGGATGTCGTCAACGTGCTGGGGCAGCGCGTAGCTATGATATACGAAGGGACGGCTTCACCGGGCTTACAACTATTTCGTGAGACGCTCAATGTGCCAACTGGTACATATTTCCTGCGATTACTCACCGGCTCCAGTACAACCATACAGAAATGTATTATTACCCCATAAAAGAAAGCAACCCCGTATGAATACTCATTCATGCGGGGTTGTAAGGATAGCAAACAGTTTGCTTAGAAACGGAATCCACCGCTTACGCCTATCCAAGCGCCAACATTTCCCTGCTGCGAGGGAACCCGCCAAGCAGATGGAAATAATTCCGAAACAGCGTAAGTATTATTATAGAAAGCCCAATTCACAGTAGGACCGATAAATACTGAGAAATTTTTTGCA
>JANYDO010000161.1 GCA_025363605.1 Candidatus Kapaibacterium sp. | reverse complement strand
TGCCGCGCAAGAAACCAACGCCCACACAACAAGTCCGATTTTACAAATACACCCGCAAACCCGCTTCTTAGCTTGGTTATGGGCTTAACTTAATGACATTGCCTTTCATACCATATTTCGCCCTGCGAAGTATGGTATTTTTGTATCAAGAATATTCTTCACTCATGCCCCAAAAAGCAGTAGTGAAGAGGCTTTGAAATCAATGTTCCGCTAACGACTTTTTACTCAATTTTTTCCACTTTTTTTCAGCGAACCATGAAAACATTTTTCTCCGCTCTCGTTCTTGCCTTTATTGGCATTATGTTCTTCCATTCCGCACCAATGCTGGCACAGCACGGTGCAGGCACAAAAGGCAAAGTTCTTTTTATCGCCTCCAACCCCGCACAAAACAAGCAAATCGGATGGCCCATCGGCGCTTGGGCGGCAGAAATCACGCACCCGTACTGGGAATTTACGGAAGCGGGCTATACCATCGAAATTGCTAGCCCAGACGGCGGTGCGGTAAAATTCGACGGCTTCAGCGACCCCGAAGATGCCAGTAAATACAGTGCCTTCGACGTGCTTTCGCTTGGTTTCAAAAAAGATCCCAGCAAAATGGCAATGCTCGAAAACACCAAGAAACTTTCGACGGTGAACCCCGAATGAATACAAAGCTGTCTTCGTTTGCGGCGGTCAATGTCCTTGAAAACCTCATTAACACTCACCAACGAACAAACAACCTTCAATGGCAACACATTCCGCGATATGCCGGATTTGACCAGTAACGTGCAAAATCTTTGGCGAGGAACGGTGCGACTTGCAGGGCGAAATTCACTTTTTGAGGGAAAAGTTCGGGTAGAATATGAGGCGTGGTATCAACGGAGCTTGACAAGTGCGGAGGATTATCGTTATCTTGCAGAAGCAGCACTATTTGTGCCGTTAGCGAAGAATGTTTCCTTCCGTACCGCCCTCAGCTACACACGGGATAACGTCGTGCTGGTGGGCGTTGAGCGGGCGGATTTGCTGTTGACGTTTGGGCTTTCGCTGGCGTTGGAATAAGTCTTGTTATTTTATTTTTGAATCACGATGACCATCTCCAAATCCCGCTTAGAATCGTTCAGTGACGGCGTTTTTTCGATTATCATTACGCTGATGGTTTTTGACATCAAGCTGCCGCAAGTAGATGACCAAACATCGTTTGCGAGGCTTGTTCCCGTACTTGCGCCGCAGTTTGTCGCCTACGCGCTAAGTTTTGTTACCGTTGCAATAATTTGGATAAACCATCACCACGTGCTGGGATTGATACAACGTGTGGATATGCCGCTTCTGTGGTATAATCTGCATCTGCTCTTTTGGTGTACGCTTATACCGTTTGTGAATAATTTGGTCGGAAAATATCCGTTTCGCCCCGTTGCCAGCCTGTGTTATGGCTTGGTATTTTCGGGCGCAGCGTTAGGTTTTATGCTGCTTCGCAGATATGCCGGTTTGAAAGCACAGCTCATGCACGACCATGCTTCGGAGGAACTCGAACGCAAGGTTTTGCGCGGAAATATTCGCTCTGTCTTTTTGTACGCGCTTGGTGGAGCGTTAGGATATATTTCGCCGTTCTTATCGTTTGCTATCTTTGGTGGGATAGCACTTTACTACACGCTTCCCGACCGCGTTCGGACGTGGATGCGCGACCACACACCGCACCCACACGAGTAAGTTTTCAACGAAATGTTCACCCATTTTTGCATCAACCATGATTATCAAACGCAATCTCAGCCCCGTCAAGATTCTCCGCTATGTCCGAGCGGAAATGATTGTTTCAGTCGTCTTGTCTATTATCGTGTATTTGCTCTACAAAAGCGGAATACTCGTGCTTTCGCTGCCTTTTTCGCTATCGGCAATTTTGGGCAGTGCACTGGCAATTTTCATTGGTTTTCGGAATAACACCGCCTACGCTCGGTGGTGGGAAGCGCGGACGCTCTGGGCGAATATCGCCAACAGCAGCCGTAGTTTTGCCCGCCAAATCATTGCCAATGCAGATAATGCTGTCGGTATCGGCAAAGCCTCACAAGAAAAAGCAGAGGCGTATAAGCAGGAAATTATCCATCGTCAAATTGCCTTCGCACACGCTTTGCGCCTACGTTTGCGCGAGGAATCTATTTCAGTAAAAGCACTCACGCTGCCGCCCGAAAATCACCATATCGGCACAACGGAGGAATTTCAGCATTTGCTAACACAAGAAGAGTTTACGTGGGTTGTCGGGAAAAACAATATTCCCAATATGCTGTTGCAAAAACAAGGTATTCGCATCAAAGAAGGTATGAAAGACGAGATTCTGGGCGGGTTCGACAATATCAGTCTTGAGCCAACGCTGGCAACGTTCAATATACTGCAAGGCTCATCTGAGCGCATCAAGGAAACACCGCTCCTCAGGCAATATGATTATTTCACTCGCTTGTTTTTGGTCGTGTTTATGCTACTTTTGCCCTTTACGCTGATTGGAGATTTTACCAAAATGGGGATTGGCGTGCTGGTGATACCAATTTCCATTACGATTGCCTTTGTGTTCAATACCATTGCTAAAGTTGGTGCTGCCAACGAAGATCCGTTTGAAAATCTCACAACCGATGTGCCTCTGACGGCGATTTGCAATGCGATTGAGCGGGATTTGAAAGAAATGCTGGGCGAAAATTTGCCGCCGAAAATTGAAGCACACAAGGGCTATCTGATGTAGAACCTCATTATTTACCTTATTCTATGGCGCACGACATCAAAAAATACCAGTTCAAAGCGGAGTTCGACTTACAAATAGAACTTATGTCTTTGGCTACACTGACAGAAGTCTCAAAAGAACACGTTTTTTTGCCGCATAGAACAGACTTTTACCACATTTTTCTTTTTGAGAATTGTTCGCCTACGCACGTTGTTGATTTTATTCCCATCAACATTCAGCCCGAAAGTTTGCTTTTTATTGACAAAGATCGTGTCCATCAATTCGATGAAACAGCGCACTACGAGGGTACACTGCTGATATTCACTGATAATTTCTTTTGTACAACAGATAGTAGCGCAAAGTTTTTGCGAAACATCATCCTCTTCAACGATCTTCTGGACAATCCGAATATCAAAATTGGTGGCTTTCTTGAAAAATTTCGGACATTGTGCCGCCTTATGGAAGAAGAATTGCAGATGCCCGCCGACGACGCAAAGCACGATATTGTGAAAAATCTTTTGCATAACTTTCTTTTACTCGCCGACCGAGAAAAGCGTAAACAAGGAATTTCAGAAATCACGAGAGGTACCGATCTTGACTATACGCTGCTTTTTCGTGACCTCGTAGAGCAGCACTTCACCGAAACAAAATCTGTTAGCGTCTATGCCTCTACGTTGCACGTCTCGGAAAAACGATTGAACCAAGCAACGGCAAAAATCTTGGGCAAAACCCCCAAAGCACTCATTGACGAAAGAATACTTTTAGAGGCAAAGCGCCTGCTTATTTATGCGCATAACTCCATTAAAGAAATCGGCTTTACACTAGGATTTGAAGACCCGGCGTACTTCATTAAATATTTCCGTAAGCACACAGGCAAGACCCCCGTAGAATTCCGCGCATTATACCTTCCCTAGCTCCATTCTGAAATTCCCAAAAGTACCATTCAACGGCGCAAACGTCCCTTTTCTGGTACGGTGTGTGGAGTTATTTTTGTGCCATAATTTTTTTGTTTCACTCGCTTGGGAAAAATAATCATGGAAGACCTTAAAGAAATTGTTCGCCCTTTTTACACGCAATGCCTCACGGTGAATACCGAGGCAAATGTTGCCGAGATTATGAGCAAACTTTTGGCGGATTCGTTTCAATCGGTCAACTCCGCCGAGAGTAAAGGCAAAACGCAATTAACGGGACAAGTACAAGGGTTTTGGAAAATGATTCCAAATTTGAAATGGGAACCACAAGAAATGCTACAAGATGGCAATCGCGTTATCGTGCGCAGCCTCGCTTCGGGCAATCCGCAAGGAAATTTTATGGGAATCGAATGCGACGGTAGCAAGGCATTTTCCATCATGACGATTGACATTCATACCGTCGAAAACGGTCACATTACACACGTCTTTCACGTCGAAGAATGGACGACGGGAATGAAACAACTGAAATCTTAACCTTAGGCATGGAAAACAAAAGCATGGACAACAATAAAGTAATGGAAATCACCTACTTTAAACCTAAAGAAGGTATTTCACAGGAAACATTCAAAGCCCGCAATATTCGTGTAGGCGAAGAATATGCGGCACTGCAAGATGGCTTTATCAGCCGAGAAACGGGTGTTGATGCAGATGGCACTTGGGTAATTATTGTTCATTGGCAAACTTTGGAACATTCACAAGCATCAATGGCAAAATTTGGGCAAGACCCTTCTGTAGCGGACTTTAACGAGATGATAGAACCTTCTTCTTTTACGATGAGTGTTTTTTCGTCAAAAGCAATCATCACCAAATAAACGTACATTCAAGCATTCACAAATAAAAAAATGAGTACAAACATCGACCTTGTACCCAAATGGGTACGTATTATACTGGGATTGCTGGCATTAGCAAATATCGCATTCGGCGTTTCCGGATATTTTTCTCCTTCGGCACTTTTTCAAAATAACGCTGTGGGTGTTGATTTGACGGGCTTGGCAGCGAAATATGCGAGCTACGAATTTGCCGCCCGCAATCTGGCTATCGGCTTGGCGTTGATGATTGTCGCTTTGCGCGGGGTGCCGGAATCGTTGGCAATCGTAACGATTATTCGCGCACTCATTGAACTTCAAACAATTATTATTGCGATTGCAACGGGAAACCTTAATGGCGGTATTGCTGTTGCCGTCGTCATGTTCGCCCTTGAAGTATTTGTCGTCGTCACGATATTTGGCGTGATTGCCAAGCGCAATGCTGCCAAACTTAATTAAATTTTGAAACCACGAAGTTTGAAAAAAGCGGTCAATATCTACAAATTGGGCGATGTGAATATCATTTCTGCTCCCTCAGGATTACGTTGTGCTTAGTGGCAGAATATGTACAATGCTACTTTATTTCGCTCCGTTCGTCGGATACACCGCTTCTTCAAACACCTGTACGCACGCACAAGGATACTGCACGTGCGGTGCAATCCCAATACCACAACTCCTATATTCTGCTCGTAAGAGATTCGCACGATGCCCCCGCCCTGCAATGCCATCATCTAACAGCAAACCAACGACCAGTGTTTGTGCTATCGCCGGACCATAGCCGATATTTTCACCCGTTACTTTGCGGTGGAGTGTGTACCGCCCAACACGCTCATGCGGCATAGAACTGTCACTGCCTTGATGCCCAAATTTTCCGTGCCGATGCAAATCGTCAGCATGGTCTTTTGCAGCCATGATAAGTGGCACAGCACCCCGAAGCGCTTGCATAGCCGGCGTTATCTCAAGCGCTCGAACTAATTCTGCCATGAGCGCCACTCCCTCTTTGGGTGCAAGAATAGAAGCATTGTTGGAAAATTCTGCTTCGACCGTTGGGATATACGCCCGAGGGTTCATGCGAAGCGTATTGATTTCATCCAGAACTAATTGCTCCAAAAGGCTCATCGTTGCTCGTGACGAAGATGTGCAGGCCACATTCACGATTGGCGCAAAGTGGAAATGCGAGGAATCAAGAGCGCGAGCGCGTTGCACATCAATACAGGCTTGTTCACATTTGCCTTCGTACCACCGCAATAATCCACGTTCGAGAATCGTATGAACATCGTTACTATCGTAGCGAAGAATCGCATCGTAGTCTTGGCGAATCGTCGCCCAATCAGCACTTTCCCATGATACTATGCAACGCTGCTTGCGAGCATTCACGTCGCTGGGGCGCAGCGCAATCATCCCATCCAGTGCCGCTTTTGCTTGGGTGTAGCTTTTTTTCACTAAGGCGATATCGTAACGCTCATACAGCACATTCAATTTTTTCTGCGAAGCAGAAATGGCTTTCTGAGCACATAATGGAACAGCGAATAATAGCCCCAACAGTGCTACAATACAGGCTGCCAGAGAAAGAGAAATCATCTCCTTTTTCAACAATCTTGAATTCAGAATCAAAAACCCTCCCTGTTTGCTATGCTCTTTCCTTGTTTGAAACACAATTGCTTGTTTGTCGTAGGAAAATGACAATTCAAACGCTAAGTTAGCAAAAAAATTGCTTCGGCAATTCTGGAACCCATCCATTTGCTACGTTCACACCCACTTCAGGAGAAAACCTTTATGAACTCTCGCTTACGGTCGGTCTTGGCGGTTTTTGCCGTCGTGCTTTGCTTTGCTTCAACTGCACGTGCGCAGGAAACATTTTTGTTGCGCCAGCCCAGCGTTCATGGTTCGCGTATAGTCTTTGTCTATGCCGGCGACCTTTGGATAACCTCCGCACAAGGCGGCGAAGCAAAACGCCTCACCACTCACATCGGTCTGGAAACCTCACCAATGTTTTCGCCCGACGGTAAACTCATTGCCTTCACGGGCGAATACGACGGTAACACCGATGTTTTCGTAATGTCAGCCGAAGGCGGCACGCCCACACGCCTGACCTTTCACCCCGCAGCAGACAATCTTGCCGGATGGTCGCCCGACGGCAAAAGCGTTCTGGTTCGCTCCAATAGCCATTCCAATTCCCCACGCTACGGCAAACTTTTCAAAGTTAGCCTGAACGCATCTATGCCTGAAGCACTCCCGCTTCCGATGGCTGAACGCGGTGCATACTCGCCCGACGGAACAAAACTTGCTTACAATGCTATCGGCGATGCCTTCAACACGTGGAAACGCTACGGCGGAGGCATGAAATCAGCAATTCGTATTATTGACCTCAAGACGCTGGACTACGAAACCATTCCGAGCGCAAATGCAAACGGCGGCGTGAACAATTCCAACGACACGCGCTCTATCTGGCTTGGCGATGTGGTCTATTTCCTCTCCGACCGTTCGCGCATTATGAACATTTTTGCGTACAATACTCGCACCAAAGCTATTGAACAATTAACGAAGCATACCGATTACGATGTAAAATTTATGCACGGCAACGGCACAAGTATTGCCTATGAGCAAGGCGGCAAAATCCATCTGCTCGACCTTACCACCAAGACCGCAAAACCGCTTGCTATCAGCGTTCAGGGCGATCAAATTGCCGTGCGCCCGCATTACGTGAAAGCTGCACGATTTGTCAACAATTTCGACCTTTCTTCCGGTGGCGCACGGGCGGTGTTTGAAGCACGCGGCGAAATCTTGACCGTTCCGGCAAAAAAAGGCGATATTCGCAATCTCACCAATACGCCCGGTGTATGCGAACGCAGCCCTACGTGGTCGCCCGACGGCAAAAATATTGCTTTTTTCTCGGATGCCGGAGGTGAGTATTCGCTTGTCATCCAAGACCAAGCAGGTAAAGAAAAGCCACGTACCATCAGCCTTAGCACATCGTCTGTTCCCGCCTCGTTTTTCTTTGCGCCGACATGGTCGCCGGACAGCAAAAAAATTAGCTTTACCGATGTACGGCTTAATCTCTGGCTTCTGGATGTAGCAAGCGGCAAAATGACCGTTGTGGATAATGATGCTCACAACAATCTCAATACCTCCGGTGGCGCAATCGAATCTCCTCGCTGGTCGCCGGATAGCCGTTGGCTCACCTACGCAAAACGCCTGCCGGGACAGATGAACGCTGCTTTTGTCTATGAAGTCGCGAGCGGCAAAGCCACCCAAATTACCGACGGCATGAGCGATGCCGTAGGGCCGGTCTTCAGCCGTGACGGAAAATATTTGTTCTTTGCTGCCAGCACCAACGTCGCCACCAATGTAGGCTGGCTGGATATGGCGCGTTTGGACAAACCCGTTACGCGCAGCCTCTATGCTGTGGTTTTGAGCAAAGATGCCGCTTCGCCTTTTGCACCCGAAAGCGATGAAGAAGCCGTAAAACCTGCTTCCGACGAGACTTCCGGCGATAAGAAAGAAGAAAAAAAGGACGATAAAAAAGCAGACAAAAAAGACGACGCTCCTAAAAAAGAAACCAAGATTGATTTTGCGGGCATTTCCCAGCGCATTGTTGCGTTGCCTTTACCGGACAGAGCGTATGCGAATCTCCAAACTGCCGATGGCAAGCTCTTCTTCGGCGAATTTATCCCGAACAAACCCGACTACACGCTGAACGTATTCGACTTCAAAGACCGTAAATCTACGATATTTGCCGAAGGAGTGTCCAGCCATATACTGAGTGCTGATGGCGCAAAATTGCTCTACCAAACGGGTAATGGCGCGGCGGCGGCGTTTTTCATCGTTGATTCCAAAGCAAAACCCAATCCCGGAGACGGCAAAATAGCAGTTGATAACATGGAAGTCTATTCCGACCCGCAAGCAGAGTGGGCGCAGATGTATCAGGAAGTTTGGCGGATTCAGCGTGATATGTTCTACGACCCCCAAATGCACGGCACGGATTGGAAAGCAATGGGCGAAAAGTATCGCCCGTGGGTGAAGCACGTAGCGCACCGTGCAGATTTGAATTTCATTTTTTCGGAGCTGATGGGCGAACTGGTTATCGGTCATGCGTACGTCAGCGGCGGCGACTGGCAGCAGCCCGAAGCCGTTACGGTGGGCTTGCTGGGTGCGGACTACGAGGTAGCGAACGGATTTTACCGCATCAAAAAAATCTATAATGGCGAAAACTGGAATCCGACGCTCCGCGCACCGCTCACACAGCCGGGTGTGAATGTCAATATCAGTGATTATATTCTTGCAGTGAATGGTCGTCCGCTCACAGCAGCACAAAATCTCTACGCGCTTTTTGAAAAAACTGCCGATAAACAAACGACGCTCACGCTCAACAGCCGCCCCAGCATGGACGGCGCACGAACGGTCGTCGTCGTGCCGACAGCAAATGAATCGGCACTGCGCAATCGTGAATGGATCGAGTCGAACCGCCGCTTTGTGGATTCGGCTTCGCAAGGCAAACTTGCATACGTGTATATGCCGAACACCGGAGGCGAAGGCTATACGTCATTCAATCGTTATTATTTCTCACAACTCGACCGCTCCGGCGTTGTACTGGACGAGCGCTTCAATGGCGGCGGGCTTGTGGCGGATTATGTAATTGATATGCTCAATCGCCCTTTGCTAGCGGGTTGGGAAAGCCGTTATGGAAAACAATTCCTTTCGCCGCGAGCTTCGATTTTCGGACCCAAGGTGATGATTGTGAATGAGTACGCCGGTTCGGGCGGCGACGCTATGCCGCAGTATTTCCGTCGTCGCGGTCTTGGGAAACTGGTCGGAAAACGCACGTGGGGCGGTCTGGTCGGTATTTCGGGTTATCCACCGCTTTTGGATGGCGGCAATGTTACCTCGCCGAGCTTCGGTACGATTTCCCCCGAAGGTGCGTGGGAAGTAGAGAATGTCGGTGTTGCGCCGGACATCGAAGTAGAAGTTGACCCCAAACTTACAGCACAAGGACGCGACCCGCAGTTGGAAAAAGCTATTGAGCAGGCAATGAGCGAACTCAAAGCGAATCCTGTGAAACTGCCCTCACGCCCTGCACCGCCTGTGGAGCGCTCGCGGCAGTAAT
>JANYDO010000141.1 GCA_025363605.1 Candidatus Kapaibacterium sp. | reverse complement strand
TTTCACTATTGTCTCGCCAACCCAAATTATCGCTGTTGTAGCAACGAATGCAAACAACCAAAGTGGCGACATAGCACTGACAACTCCGGGTGGCACGGCAACACAATCCGGTTTTACCTTTATTCCGCCGCCTACGGTGACGAGTTTCTCTCCAACAAGCTCCGGTCCGGGAGCTTTGATTAGTATTAGTGGGCAACATTTTACCGGCGCTACGCTTGTCCGTTTCGGTGGTGTTACAGCAGCAAGTTTTACGGTTGTTGCCGATACGCTTATCACTGCTGAAATAACTTCAGCAGGTGCAAGTGGTAGTATATCCGTGACAAGTACGGGTGGTACGGGTAGTCTTGAGGGTTTCGTCTATGTTGCCCCATCGCCCTCTATTACTCGCTTCACGCCTACCAGTGCCGGAGCAGGTATGGTGGTGACGATAGAAGGAACCAATTTTGTCGGTGTGAGCAATCTCAGTTTTGGTGGGGTCGCAGCAGCAAGTTTTACGGTTCTTTCTCCGACCAGAATAGTTGCAACGCTTGCATCCGGCGCTGATGGTAGCGTTTCTCTTACCACGATAACCGGTACGGCATCCTTGCAAGGTTTTACTTTTATCCCACCACCAACTATTACGAGTTTTACGCCGACAAGTGGCGGAGTTGGAATGACGGTGAGTATTACAGGAACAAATTTCATCGGCGTAACGTCGGTGCGCTTTGGTGGCATTACCGCAGCAAGTTCCACCGTTGTTTCACCGACACAAATAACGGCAGTGGTGGCAACAGGCGCGAGTGGAAGTGTTTTGGTAACGGCGCTTGGCGGTACTGGCAGCCGAGCAGGCTTTACGCTTATTCCGCCGCCTACGGTGACGAGTTTTACACCCACAAGTGCAGGTGCGGGAACAACGATTACCATAAACGGAACAAATTTTTCGGGTGCTACCGCAGTGAACTTCGGCGGTGTGGCTGTCTCAAGTTTCGTTGTTGTGTCGGCAACACGTATCACGGCTGTTGTTGCTCAGGGTACATTTGGCGGCGCTGTATCGGTTACTACTCTGGGCGGTACGGGGAGCTTAGGAGGCTTTACCTTCATTTCCATTCCGGCTATTCTTAGCTTCTCTCCACCGAGTGCTGGGGTAGGAACAACCATTGTCATTACCGGAGCAAATTTCACGACCACCGCAACCGTCAGCTTTGGCGGTGTTGCAGCAGCAAGCGTCACGGTCATCTCGCCGACACAAATACGAGCTACCGTTCCTGTCAGTACAACGGGGGGAACGGTATCGGTGACGACACCGGGCGGTACGGCATCGCTGGGTGGTTTTAGTCTTATTAACGCACCAAGAGTATTCTCATTCTCCCCGGTTACCGCACCGATAGGCACAATGATAACTATTACCGGTGCAAATCTGACCGGTGTTACATCGGTACGCTTTGGTGGTATTACTGCTACAAGCGTTGTCAGTGTATCCCCAACGGAAGTGCGTGCAGTAGTAGGTACTGGTGCAAGCGGCAGTGTCTCGGTGACAACACCCGGCGGAACTGGTGCTTTGGCAGGTTTTACCTTCATTGGTGCTCCGATTATATCGGGCTTTACCCCCACAAGTGCAGGTTCCGGCAAAATAGTTACCATCATCGGTACAAACTTTAGTGCTGCAAGTAGTGTGAGTTTTGGTGGAATGCCTGCGGCACGCTATACGGTTCTTTCTCCCACGCAGATAACGGCTGTTGTTGGCACAGGAGCAAGTGGTAGTGTTACTGTTTCTGGTTCGGGTGGTAATGGCAGTTTATCAGGCTTTACCTTCATTCCTGCTCCGGTTATGACATCGTTTACTCCTACTAGCGGGGCTATTGGTCAGGTGGTTACTATTGCGGGTAGAAACTTTAGTGGCTCTAGTACTGTTGCCGTAGGCGGGATAAGCATACCATTTGCTATCAACAATGACGGGCAAATTACCTTTACGATTCCTTTGACGGGCGTAACAACAGGTGTTATCACCGTAGCAAGTCCCGGGGGTGTGGGATTGTCGCAGCAGATATTCCGATTCATTCCACCACCAAGCATAAGTTCTGCAGAGCACGTACAAAGTCGTCAAGGCTTGATATTGCGTATCTCCGGTGCGAATTTTACCGGCACGACCCTTGTCAATATAGGACGAGTCAATGTTCCTTTTACGGTCATCAATTCTTCCCAAGTGACGGCTGCTCTTCCTGCCGGAGTTTCTCAAAGCGACATTGTTCGACTCTTTACGCCCGGTGGTATGGCGCAAAACGCCGGAACGACTCTTCTGCCTTCCATTAGTGCTGTCTCACCTTCCCGGGGCGGTCCCGGTACACGAATTGCTATCACGGGACAAAACCTAACGAACACAACGCAGGCAAGCATTGGCGGTGTGTCGGTGCAATTTCAAGTGATGAGTTCTACGCAAGTGGAACTTACTGTTCCGCAAGCCGGTGCGTTTGGTACGATTGGGCTTACTACGCCGCTTGGTGTTGTGACGACAACGTCCACGTTCACATTGATTACCTCGCAGCCTTTTATTGCTGATTTCACACCTAAACAGGGCGATATTGGTACGACGGTGCGCGTAAGCGGTGAGAATTTGAGCGATGTTAATGATGCTCTTATCGGTGGTGTGAGTGTGCCCTTCCGCATCGTCAGTGCAACAGAAATTATTTTGACTATTCCGCAAACAGGTGCTACCACCGGCTCGATTGTTCTAGTTTCACCGCTTGGTATTGCTCTGTCGAGTGCTGCTTTTATCTTTACTCCGGGCGGAGTGATTCCACCGACGAAGCGTACGATTCCAATCGGCACAATCAAGTGCTATCCCAATCCGGCATCAGATAATATCACCGTCGCTTACACGTTGGAAGTACCTCAGGCTGTTACTATCTATCTCTTGGATATTCTTGGGAATACCATCAATGTCGTAGAAAAAGGGATTCAGGATAGTGGCGAGTACACGACAATCTTACCGTTGATTTCATACGGACACGGCACGTATATTGTGGTGGTGGAAACTCCTACAAGACGTATGCAATCACTCTTCTCCATTATTCGGTAATATTTTCCGCCGTGAATTCAAGAAGAATCATAATGCCCATTTTGCGAATAAGCATGACACAGCACTTTTTGACTATATTGAGCCGTCTTACCATGACGATTGTCCTCATCGTCATGATGATGGTGTTTGGTGGCAAAACGATACAGGCGCAAGATGTAAGCAAGGTTGATATTCGAGCATTAGACGACCTTTCTTTTGACCAGTTGCTGGATATAGATCTTTTGCAAGTAGCCTCGAAAAAACCTCTTTCTAAAAAAGACGTTCCGGGCGTCGTAACGCTTATTAAGCGCGAGGAAATTCAAAACTCCGGTGCGCGGGATTTAATAGATGTACTCAGAATGGTGCCGGGGATGGAGTTTGGTGGCGATGTGCAGGGTATAGTTGGCATAGGTAGCCGCGGGAATTGGGCAAACGAGGGCAAAGCGTTTGTGATGATAGATGGTTTACAGATTAACGATTTCCTTTTTGCTACCGTACCGATTGCGAATCGTTTTCCGATAGACAATATTGAACGGATTGAGATTATTCGCGGCCCCGGCTCTTCATTCTATGGCGGGTTTGCTGAATTGACTGTTATCAATATCATTACCCGCGCACCGCAGGACATTAATGGATTAACTCTCTCCGCCAATGGTGGGCAAATGTCAAACGCACTAGGGCGGTGGAACGGCAATCTTTCCTTCGGAAAGAAATTTGGTGAGGTCGCCGTTGGGGTATCGGCATTTATGGGACAAGCAAACATGAGTGACCGCACGTACACAGGCTTAGACAATATCTCTTTCCCAATGGCGAGTAATCAAGCGATGTCACCGTTGTTTGTCAATGCCACTGTGAAAGCCGGTAATTTCCAAGCACGTGTATTGTATGACCGCTACAATACAACGATGCGTAACGGTATCGGCGCGACGCTCCCGCAAACTTTTAGCACAAATTTCACGTCACTCATTGCCGATGCCCGATACGATTGGAAAATTTCCGATAAAGTCACCCTGTCGCCGCGTCTGAATTATACGCGCCAGCAGCCGTGGAACCTTGCCGATTCGTCAGCGGTGAATCCTGCGTCAAAGTTCAACTTTTTGGTAATAGACAAAACGGTCGAGCGGCTTTTTGGTAGCCTTCAGATTTCAGCCGATGTTTCTAAGAATCTGTTTTTTACGCTTGGTACGGAATATTACATTGACAATGGAAGCGCATCACCACTAGATCCGCCGTCGTCACTTTGGAATGATACCAGTGGGAATGCCAGTCGAACGATTCAGTACTCCAATCTGGGAGTATTTTTGCAAGCGCTCTTGACAACGGACATTGTGAATGTCAATGCGGGACTGCGTTTGGACAGGCACAGCGCTGTACCGCTTGCGCTCGTGCCGTGGCTGGGAGTAACAAAAACGATAGGCAATTTCAACGTCAAAGCGCTTTTTGGTCAGAATTTTCGCGCACCCTCAATTGAAAATATTCGCCTCTATCCTCAAATCAAGCCTGAACTTACAACGGCACTAGAGATAGAACTTGGTTA
Source organism: Candidatus Kapaibacterium sp. (assembly GCA_025363605.1). Taxonomy (GTDB): domain Bacteria; phylum Bacteroidota; class Ignavibacteria; order Kapaibacteriales; family UBA4661; genus PH2015. Next base: position 802 of record JANYDO010000141.1, on the reverse strand, counting down.
TCAATTGCAATACAATATGTTTGTATCGGCAAATATTTTCGATATTTCTATCAAGGATGCTATTATTTTTGGCGGTGGCGGATATAGAAACTTTGAGCGGACGCAGACGCGCGGTGTAGAGCTGGAATACTTTTTCAAAGACTCGTGGGGTAGTATCAATGTGAATTATTCGTTTTACTTGGCAAATAGCGACGGATTGTCTGATAGCGTTCGTGCATTGAATCCATATCGGGTATGGAGCTTTCGCACAGGCGCAAGCGGCAGACCGGAAGTTCTTTTTGTCAATGATAACGTTCTCTTAGGCTTTGCTCCGCATAAAGTTACCGTGAATTCCTCGCTCAATCTTTCTTCGCTCGTTGATGGTCTGAGCGTGAATCCGTCTTTTACCTTCTTGAGCAGTCGCTATACGGTGTCGGCAATAAAGATACTGGAAGGAACACAGAGTGTGCAGGAAACCAAGCCTGTTGCTTTGCTGAATCTGTTTGTCAACTACAAAAACGCATTTCAATTGCCCGGATTAGACATTGGAGTCGGCGTGTACGATGCGCTCAATGCACAGTATGACTTCATTCAGCCCTACAATATTGGAAATGCTGCTTTGCCGGGACCGTCACGAGAAATCGTCGCTAAACTTGCCTATCGCCTTCGGTTTTAGAAATAATGTAACTGTTTAGGTAGGCAAATTAACGTTTTTTGTTAAATTTCGGCATATTTTCTATTGCCATTATTCCAATAATCCGAAAAACCAGATGATTTTGTAAAAACGGCAATAGGAATCGTAAAAAAACAGACGCCTTATGAC
>JANYDO010000104.1 GCA_025363605.1 Candidatus Kapaibacterium sp. | reverse complement strand
AAAAATCTTGACCGCGCTTTCCATCAGGCGTTGGAGTATTTTCCGGGATTGAAAGACACGCAGTTGCCCAAGTACGTGCTGGTCTCGGATTTTGCCCGCTTCCGGCTCTACGACTTGGAATCCGCCGATCCCAACCATTTTCACGAGTTTCCCATCAGCGAATTTGTCCAGAACGTCCGTCATTTCGGATTTATGGCGGGTTACGAAAAGCGTACTTTTTCCAGCGAAGACCCTGTGAACGTCGAAGCGGCGCAGCGCATGGGCAGATTGCACGACCGCCTCAGTGAATGTGGATTTGAGGGACACGACCTCGAAATGCTGCTGGTGCGCTTGCTCTTCTGTATGTTTGCCGAAGACACCGCGATTTTTGAGAAAAATGCGTTTTTGGAATTTATCGAAACCCGCACAAGCGAGGATGGAAGCGACCTCGGCATTCATCTTTCCCAAATTTTCCAAGTGCTGAATACAGCGCCGCAGAAGCGCATGAAAACGCTCGACGAGCAGCTTCAAGCTCTCCCCTACGTGAACGGCGGCTTATTCCGCGACCACCTCCAAATTGCGCAATTTGACCGCTCTATGCGCGAAACGCTGATGGAATGTTGTGCGCTAGACTGGAGCATAACGCGCTTTATTATCCTTTCTCTGTATTTTTCTTCTTTTATTAAATGCCTCTCTATTGCTGGCTTTTAAGGGCTTTCTTTCTTTCTCTTTTGCCAAAAAACAACCACAGAAAAGAAAAAGTGTAGGTTTTCAGGGCGCTTTTCTGTACTTTTGTTTTTCTCCCATTAGTTTCAGGCGGTGATTATGGCAAAAGTAAATTTCTATCTTGATTCCAAGCCAGACAAATTCGGCAAATTTGCTATCATGCTCTACATTCGTGGCATACCACGTGGCAACAAACGTGCTATCGTTATCTCTACTCGGCAAACCATAGCTGCAAAGATGTGGGACAAAAAAGAACAACGCGCAAAATCACAAATGGCAGGGAGCGCGGAGCTAAACAAACTCCTGAATAAATACTCACAAGAGGTCACAGACCATGCGATAACGCTGCTGACAAACACAAGCAAGGCGGATATGGCAGAAGAGGTATTTGACCGCGCTCGGCTTTCTCTGAGGGCAATCTTTGAGCCGGAAAAGCAATCCGACTTCCTTACGGTGTATGATATATTTTTGGATTTGAAAAAAAAGGAATGGGAAACAAACACATGGAATAAATTCAGAACCCTTCGCAAGTACCTTGCTGATTTCGCAGAGACTGAGGGTTACGCCTTGCGCTTTGACACGATAGACTTAAAGTTCCAAGACCAATTCCGCCCGTACCTACTGGAAAAAGTTGGATTGCTGAATAACACTATCAACAAGCTCTTCAAAATGACGAAGCTCTTTATGAAATGGGCTGCCGATAGGGAATATCACACCAGCACGAAGTACGGCAAATTCACAATGTTAGAAACAGACGAAATTGAAGTTATCGCTCTTGATGAATCGGAATTGATTGCGCTGTGGAATCACGACTTTTCTCACGCACCTTCTCTGGAAAAAGTGCGAGACTGTTTCCTCTTCCAAACCGCCACAGGGCAACGATTCAGCGATATTATTAGGTTCAAACACGAAGACGTGCAAGGCGGCTACTGGGTACTGAGAACACAAAAGACGGGGACTTTGCTAAAGATTCCGATGAATACTTTATCAAATGCTATTGCCAACAAGTACCAAGCGCTCGGCAAAGTGCCGACTATCTCCAACACGAATACCAATCGCTATATCAAGCAGTGCTGCCGTGAGTGTGGCATCGATACGCCCACTACCGTCACTCGCTCACGTGGCAATGAAACGATTATCAAGACCGTACCGAAGTGGAAACTTGTCGGCACACACACCGCTCGGCGTACCTTTGTCTCGCTGTCTATTGCGCGTGGCATGGGAGCGGAAACCGTGATGAAGGTCACAGGTCACAAGACCAATGCCATGATGAAAAAATACCTAGAGTTGGATGACAAAACCGTGAAAGCCGGAATGGATGCAATCTGGACAAACGAACCAGCACCCGCACCGAAGGCGAAAAGAACCAAGCGCACCTAAACACACAAAATCCGTAAAAACAGTTTATCAATACTTCAAGGAACAAAGCAATGAGTCCTGTTAAAATCATTATTGAACAGCACGAAGACGGCTTTGTAGGCTATCCGCTTGGTTTCAAGGCGGGCGCTATCGTTGGACAAGGCGAAACGTATGAGGAAGCCCTTGCCGATACTCGTTCTGCTATTGATTTCTTTATTGAGCATTACGGCGCGGCAAAGTTTTGGTGAAACAAATATTTCAACCCCTACAAAGATATGGAAAATAACTGCGAGAGACCAATAGACTATTCCGCATGGACACGCGAAGACTGGCAAGAGTACGCCGACTGGACAATATCCGCTGTTGAACGCGACTTAATGTGCTACGCATACGATGACTTTTGGCGGGACACGCAGCATACGATTACTTCGTTTGATGAAGCATCTGCGAAGTTTGCTGATGGACTAGCAAAAATACTCCACAGCAAGCCAGAACTGGCAGACACGACCTTCCCAGAGTATATCGCACAAGCGCACCCGAAAACATTCACCGAATACTTCATTTCGCGGCTTCCGAATGAGGCTGGCGGCTTGCAAGCCCTTTTGCAAGAACGATTACGCAGTGCTGCTACCACCGTACCAGCACCAACGCAAGACACAGCAATAGTATTACGAGACAATTTACGACAAGCCTTTGCCGTTGTTATAGATGGGGAACTTCAATGGTTGTGCAGCAAGACGGACGTAGCACTTATCATGGACACCTTGCGGGCAACATTAAATATGCAACCGAAACCATTAGCACAGCTCGCCATGAAGTTTGTTCCCGCAGCCTCAGAAAAATGGGGCGAAACGTCATTATCAAAAATGATAAGCGGCAGTGGAAAACAAGGAACTCTGGACGCTGAATCGGCTTCGCAAGCGGTCTTGCCGTATCTTGTGAAATAATAACAATAGGGTAAGGACTGAGTAAGTCCGACTTACCCGAAAAATTCCATATTTTTACATTCAGAAAGGACGGGAAACAACACCTGCCCTTTGAAAAATAAAAAACCCGCTCAATCGCAGTGGGAAAACACCGCAAAGAAGCGGGAGACAGATGCACTTGCACCTATTTTTAGATGTAGTAATTCAAAAATAGCACGTGCATCGGTCTCCCACAACACCTTTCTTGTTTTCTCCTTTGCGATAACGCGGCAATCGTCACCCATATTCATAGCTGCAATGACTACCCACACCCACTACTCCCCAAACGGCGGTATCGTCGTACTTGATGCTGTACAGCTAGAACTGATGCTGCGTAAAGTTTTGCTTGAAGCCCAAGCCGAAGCCCTGCGCACACTCCCTATGGCTCAACAAACCGAAGTCCGCTTTTATTCCCGCAAGGAAGCGGCTCGGAAACTCGGTGTATCGCTACCGACGCTTGCCAAAAAAGTACGTTCCGGCAAACTCCAATACAAAAGCATGGGCAAGCGAATCTTGTTCACTGATGCTCACCTATCCGCTATGGCATAAAAAAAGCCCGCAGAAGTCTTTTATCCTAGCTGCGGGCAAACAATTCATAACATTTTCTAAGGACAAAACTATGCAAAATTCCGCATTAATCCAAGCAATATCACAGCTTGGACATACTGATTACAAAGATTATTTGCGGGTCATTGCCGCACTCGTTTCCGAGTTTGGTGCCGAAATAGCACTGCACATTTTGACCGAAGCCGGTATCGTTGCACTGGACAAAAAACGCGGCGATACCGAGCGCCGACTCCGCAAACCGCTCCGCAATATTACCTTCGGCACGTTGATTCATTTGCTCCGGCAGCACAACATTGACACCCGCGAACTAACGAGCGCCAAACGAGATGATTTCATACCGTTCACCCCGCCGCGCCGACCTACGCAAAACCTTACTTCTCGCTCCGAACCTATCATCGCATCATTTGCAGATTGTTCCCACGAGGAACGTGCTGCAATTCACCAGTACGACGGCGGTTTAACACGTCCGCAAGCGGAGCAGCGTGTCCTTGCTGAGTTCCCTGACGCTGCGCACGAACGGTGCTACCGTGTGAACGTGTCGGAATGGGCGATGAATAAAACACTGCTCACTGACGGCGTTCACGATGGGCAAAAATGGGCGAACTTTCTCAAAACCTTTGTGCATCAAAACCTTACTCTATCGCAGTTAATAGAGATTGTGCGTTGTGGTTTTTGCTTCATTCCCTGTGTGCTTGCGGGCAAAAAAACGCAGGAAAATTTCTACGGTGCTGACTTGATTTGCGTGGATGTGGACGGCACAATGACGGTAGAGAGCGCACTACAACACCGTTTGACGCGAAATTGCTTGTTCCTTTACACGACAGCATCCCACACGCCCGAATCCCACCGATTTCGCATTGTGTTTCCGATGGCAGGATTTGAGCGCAACGCGGCATATTATCACGCTGCGTTGGAAGAATTGATTTGCGAGTACGACGGTGACCGCTCCGGCACGGACATCACCAAGCTATACTTTGGCAACAACGCTGCGCACGTCTGGACACCCCAACAACACTGGATTTGCTAATTTTTTCACACTCACATCACTAAAAGTTATGAAACTGATTAAACGAACTAACGAGGAAATTGACCGCGATAATCGTGAATTTATCCGCGAAAACACTGCTAACGAGCCAGAGTCACCACAAGACCCGGAACAAGAGGCAAAGACAACACCTTCGAAAAGTCCGAACTCCTCACGGCGTGGTAAAAGGCGCAATGTGTGGGCGGAAACTGAGGAACACGTTACGGGCAAATACGACTCGCACTACAACGTAATCACAGGACGCATAGCCTACGCACTCAAGCACCCTGAGAACCACAAGCCGAATAGTTATGCAGATGTAGATGATAGATTTATCGCCACGATTCGGCGGGACTTGGCGAGACAGTCCGACTTTTTATCTGTTGGAAGCGAGATTGTCCAAGCGGTACTGCTGAGTAATGCCCCGTCGTTCAATCCGATTGCGTCATTCTTCGAAAAATTGCCGAAATGGGATGGACACGATTATATCGCCGAGACCGCAGCAATGGTGCAAACTATTCCTGAACATCAACAGCTATGGCAATTATATTTTCTCCGTTGGCAAATTGCGACCGTCGCTTGTGGACTGCACAACATAGCAAATCACGGTATTCTGACGCTGATGGGCGAACAAGGTGTCGGAAAGACAAAGTTCCTTTTGAAGCTATTCCCGAAAGACTTACGGGCGTATTGTTCTGCAACCGAAACCATTAGCGACAGCAACAAAGACAGTCGGATAATGATTGCTGAAAAGTTCATTGCGATTTTAGACGAATTGGATAGCAGCACAAGGGCGGATGTGTCATTTCTGAAAACGATAGTGTCCGCTCCGAGCATCTCAGTACGCCGCCCATACGCCACATACGCCGAGACATTGAAACGCATTTGCAGTTTTTGCGCAAGCGTAAACACGGATGACTTTTTACGAGACGCAACAGGAAACCGACGTTTCTGGGTAGTGCAAACCACCAGCATCACAGATAAGGAGGTGAACACGCTTGGACTATATGCACAGGCGTTGCACCTCTACAATCAAGGCGCAAAGTATTGGTTTGACGGTGCCGAATTGAAAACTATTGCCGACACGAATCAACAGTTTGAGAGTACGAGTCTTGAGGAAAACGTTTTGCTGCAATGGTTTGAGCCTATCGCGCCGGCAGAGGCCGGTACAAAAGATTTTTACATGACCAGTGAAATTAGCGCATTGCTAGAATCGAAAACAGGAAAATCACTGAACATCCGCAATCTTGGTCAGGCACTTCGGAAACTAGGCTTTACACGGGCGAAGAAACGGCTTGGTAAAAAAATGGTGTATATGTATGCCGCGCAACAACTGGCAAATATAGCAAAGCACGAATAATTCGTAGTACTTTATAGGGATTTTTCTTACCACAATTACCACATCACCGTAAAGCATTGTTTTTGCAGTCGTTAAGCGTGGTAAGAACCGGTAAATACATCTCACCACGATTACCACATGTGGTAACAAGAAAGCAGATGTGGTAGCAAGAAAGCAGATGTGGTCAGAACCAGTTACCACACTTAAAATGTTTATTTTCAACAAGTTATGGTGATGTGGTGATTGTGGTAAGAAAAATCCCTATAAAGTACTACGAATTACAACTTTTGACCCAAACGGCGGAACATCCGCTATCATTTTTTAATCATTTTCAAAGAATCACTATGAGTACGAAAGCATTTATATCCGAGCGCACTAAAAAAGATGCTGAATTGCAAGTTCTTCACACGTCTGCAATTCTGAAAGCGGCAGTCTGTGGCGTAGCTCAAATCTTGCGAGAGCATCAACCGCTATCGCTAACCGCTGACGAGCTTGACGAGATTGGCTGGGGGCTAGAATACGCCTTAGCGGATGCTGACAAGGCAAGAATCGCCAGCGAGAAGGCAACGGAAGCACTTTTTGAATCTGAACTCGCCGATTTAGAAGCCCGACTAATTCTTGCGGGCAAAAAAACGCAGGAAAATTTCTACGTTGATGAATTGATTTGCGTGGATATGCACGGCACAATGACGGTAGAGAGCGCAATGCACTGAATTTCACTCTAACTAATTTTTAATTATCGAAAGACGGATATGACAACAAACCCAATAATCACCCAAGCGGCGCTGCAATTAGCAAAGCGCACGGGCGAAACGCTCCAAAGCGCTGCTACCACGATTGAACGTGCAGCACAAGCGGCGGGCGTGAATACCGAGCGATTAGACGCGCTCTCGCATTTTGTTCTTCGCACCTTCGGCGTTGCTGACTACACCACCGCGGGCGCTGATTTTTCTTCAGCTACACCAGCGATTGCAACGCGTGGCACAGAGCTACTGGCACTCCACAAAACAGGTCACGGCGTACCATTCGAGATGCTGCAAAGCACTGGTGGACGGGCGGACTTCGCAGCACTCGCAAATGCGATTGCCACCGAGCGCGGCATTTCGTTTGATGCGGCGGTGACTGCCATTGCCACAGAAGCACCGCGCCTAGACTTTTCGGGCGAAACGTGGAATCAAATCACAGGTTCTATGGGGCGCTCCAGTACGACACAATTCGACACCGGCACCCAAGCGGGACGAGATGCGCTCTACGCCGAAATACAAAAACGCATGAAGCAGAACGGCACGAGCTTTGACGATGAGTACGACGCAATCATCACTGAGTATGCCCGAGAAAGCGAGGCGTACTAAATGAGTACCACCCCATTTGTAGCATCGTTGCAGCTTTCCCCTGCTTACGAATTACACTTACACGACGAACCGATACCAGATTTCGCAGCAATGGTAGATGTTACGGCGCTCACGAAAAGCGGCACGACCGTTGAACAACTGCGGGCAGAATTGGTGAGCCTCAAAGCACTAGAAGCGGCATTGCAAACGCAGTCGGCGGAAACGCTGGAAGCATTGCAGAATCTTCGGCGTGATTTTGAACTTGGCGAGGCGGATGCAAAAGCAGTGGAAACGGCAAAAAAGCTACACTGCGACACACAAGAGCAGTTAAAGCGCTTGCAAACACAATCCGAAAGTATCACCAGCGACGTTATTGCCAAACAAGCCGCTATGCGCGAGGTACAGCGCCGTTTTGAGGTGGAAGCGGATAAGAAGCGGCAATCGTTCTACGAGGAGCGCAGCAGGTCGGCGAAGGCTATCCACGACGAGATGATGAACACGGCGGAGAAATTGGACGCGCTGCAAAAAGAGTACGGCGGTATCATGCTGCAACTGAATCGCGCCGGGCTTATCTTACTCCGCAAACCGCTCTATCATTGGGCTACAACCATGCTTGTTGCGAGCCAAACACTGGAGACGCAAACCGCCCTGCACCATAGCGCGGGCGGTATGTTTAACTGGCACTATGCGCGGCGGTTATGGGAGGCGGAATCTGATAGCGAGCCGGGGACATTTTCCCTGCGCCGAGCGGCTCGCCCTGACCACAAACCAGAAGAGGTAATCCATGAGTAATACCACCACCACCACGCAAACCGCCCTGCAAAAGCAGGGCGGCGCTGCCGAGCGGAGTACGAAGATAAAAATTGATTGGGTGCTTGTCCATGACTTATGCTCAATCGGATGCACACAGAAAGAGGTTTGTGCCGTGCTGAAAATTTCCCACGATACGCTCACGCGGCGCTGCAAAGAAGAGTACGACCAAACCTTCGCAGAGTATCATATGGAATATGTTGACAGCACGTTCAAAGTCTCGCTACGGCGGGCGATGCACCGTGCAGCAATCACAAATGGCAATCCCCCGTTGTTGATATTCTTAGCCAAAAATTATTTAGGCATGAGTGATAAAATCGAACATTCGGCGCAAGCAAGCGGCGATGTAGCTTGGAGCTTTATGGAAGCCCCGGAACGCATTGAAAACGCAGACACTTCGCTAGAACTAAAGGAAGGAGAAAACGACCATGAGCCAACGACAGATGCGCACCATAGCTTACTCGCCGAATAGCGACCACCAGCGACGCTTTCACGCAAGCCCAGTATTTGAGCGAGCTTTAATAACGGGGTACGGCGGAGGAAAGACCATTGCGGGCGCTGCCGAGACGCTTCGGCTGTCTATCGTGAATCGTGGTTGTGATGCGATGGTGATAAGTCCAAATTTTCCAATGGCTAAAAAGACCGTCATTCCCACAATCAAATCGCTGCTCGACAGAAGTAACATCAAGTACGATTTCAATATCTCCGATAAACTCTTCTCGCTAGAATGGGGAAGCCGAATTTGGATAGGAACAGGCGATGCGCCTGATAGCTTGAAAGGTACAAACCTCAGTCACGTCTGGATGGACGAACCGTTCATCATGCAAGAACAAGTCTATTACGAGGCTCTAGGGCGTATTCGAGAGCCGAAAGCCACACGACTGGCTCTCTTCCTCACGGGAACGCCAGAGGGCATGAATTGGGGTTACGAACATTTTGTGCTGAATAGCAAGCCCAACCGCGAAATTATCTGGGGCAAAACCACCGACAATCCTGCCTTGCCACAAGAGTATATCGAAAACCTGCAAAGCCGCTACGACAGCCGTTTGCAGATGATGTATATGAGTGGGCAATTTATAGACTTCGGCGCAAGTGTGATAAAGCCTGAATGGTTTGCCCGATACGATGAAGCGCCACCGCTTGTGTGGAACTTTGTGATTGACAGCGCCTACGGGAAAAAGAACAGCGATAACAGCGTCATTCTTTGTTACGGCGTTCATATCCCTGCCGAAAGCCACACCGCGCACTCGCTGTACATTCGTGACGTGAGCGTTGCTAATCTCCCCTTCCCTGACTTCTGCCGACACTTGACAGACTTTGTGCAAGAGCATGACTACACACCCGAAAGCCGCATCATTGTTGAACCGAAGGCAACGGGCGTATCATTGGTACAACAACTCCGTGAGACAACATCATTAAACATTATGGAAGACGTACCACCGACCGAAAGCAAAGTGCAGCGCATGACGGCACACACCGCAAAAATAGAAGCAGGGCGGGTGTATTTGAAAAACGACGCTCCTTTTGTGCGGAACTTTCTCCATGAGTGCAGTGCATTTCCGAGCCGATTGCACGACGACCAAGTAGATTGTTTGGCGATGGCACTACGACAAATGGATATACGTCCGACTGTCTGGGGCGTACTGCCGACAAAACGGAATCGACGAATAACAAGCGGGGAAATGAGCTTTGATACGCGGACGTATGGCATTGGAACAATGGACGGTTACTGAATAATGTCAGGTCAAAAAAGAAAACGATTGGAGTTTTCAGGATTCTAGCACGACGATTCCGGCACGAGTCGGAACTTTTAGTGATTCCTCAGTCCCATGCTACTTTAAGGGGTGCATGGGACTTTTTTATTGCCGAACCCGCACAAAATGGAGTTTACAACCTAGAAGGCGACGATTTCACCCCGTCAATCTATAACATCTGGTCTTACGGCACAAAGAGCAAATGTACGAATCTGAGCCGATTAGATGATGAAGATGAGAAGCTGACATCACCAATCGTAATGTCAGGTCAAAATAGGCTTACTGCGTACCAAATGCCACAAAACGGAATCGCTACGCAGTAAGCCATAACTCTAGTCGTTTTGCAAATAAAAATGCAGCTACGGACTTCTAATGCGGCAATTTGCGGCAATGGCTTGTTTGCTTGTGTTTGGGACTGGCTCGCCGCTTTTGATGAACCCTAACGCGGTTAGGGTATAACGAATTGTTACACCCTTCAAACAAAGGGTGTCGCGTTTTGCTACACCCTTTGCTCAAAGGGATTCGGAAAGTCCGTACCCATTGAAAACTAGGAAACAAGCGGGTTAAAATAAGATGTTAAGGTTTCATAAGCCTTCGTGTTTTTACGAGCATTGCGAGTGTAGGTGAAAAGCAAAAAACCCTTGCAATTAACGGCGTGTGCTGTTGATTTATAGTAACTTAGCGCGTTGTGTTGTGCGCTAGACTGGAGTCGGATTTCGCCCGCAATTTTCGGTTCGATGTTCCAAGCCGCCATGAACCCCGCAGAACGCCGCGCTTTGGGAGCGCACTACACCTCGGAGCAAAATATCCTGAAAGCACTCAAGCCGCTTTTTCTGGACGACCTTCGTGCGGAATTTAAAACGCTGAAACTTTCCAAAAGCACCCGCCCCAAACTGGAAGAATTTCACCGTCGCCTCGCAAAGGTGCGTATTTTCGACCCTGCTTGCGGTTGCGGAAACTTCCTTGTGACTGCCTACCGCGAACTTCGCGCTCTTGAATTGGACGTGCTGACGACGCTGGACGCGCTCAAAGGCACGGGGCAGCTTGCTACCGACATTGCAGCGATGACGTGGGTGAACGTGGGGCAGTTCTACGGTATTGAACTGGAAGAATTTCCCGCGCGTATTACCGAAGTCGCACTGTGGCTTGCTGACCACCAGATGAATCTTCGCGCCTCGCAGCAGTTTGGCTCGTATTTCACGCGGCTGCCGCTTACCGAATCCGCCCACATCCTGCATGGGAACGCGCTGCGCACGGATTGGCGCGAGGTGCTGCCGCCTGCGGAGTGTTCCTACATCGTCGGGAATCCGCCGTTTGTGGGAGCAAAATACATGAGTGATTCTCAGCGTAGCGATATGGCTGCAATTACGGGGAATGTAAAAAATGCAGGTTTGCTTGACTTTGTAACGGGCTGGTATTTGAAAGCAAGTGAATACATCTCTGGAACAAGTATTAAAGCGGCTTTTGTTTCAACGAACTCTATTTCACAAGGCGAGCAAGTTGGTGTGTTGTGGGCGGAACTCTTTGCACGCAAAATAACCATTCACTTTGCGCACCGCACGTTCAAGTGGACAAACGAGGCTCCGGGCAAAGCGGCTGTGCATTGTGTGATAATTGGCTTTGCGGCAAAAGAAGTCGTAAAAACCGCTCTCCGTCTGCTCTACGAGTACGACACGCCCACAAGCGAACCGCACGTTTCCGAAGTTCCGAATATCAGTCCCTATCTCATTCCTGCGGGAAATACGTTGGTGCAAAGCCGTTCTACACCGCTTTGCAATGTGCCGGAGATGATTTATGGTAATAAGCCCGTAGATGGCGGCTTTCTTTTTCTTACACCCGCAGAAAAGTTAGAGCTACTTGCGAAAGAGCCGCACGCAGCCAAGTTTATTCGACGCATTTACGGCTCAGACGAATTTATCAACAATATCGAACGCTATTGTTTATGGCTGAAGGATGCTGCTCCGCAAGAGCTACGAGCAATGCCGCTTATTATGCAACGAATAGAAGGCGTAAAGCAAATGCGATTAGCAAGTACAAAGCAAGCAACTGTGCGTCTGGCAGCCATTCCAACACTGTTTGCAGAAATCCGACAGCCGGACAAGGATTATTTGCTTGTGCCTTTAGTTTCATCGGAAACGCGACCTTACATTCCAATTGGCTTCATGCCCAAGGAAATCATTGTAAACAACAGATGTTCCATTATTCCCAATGCAACCCTTTACCAATTCGGGATTCTATCCAGTGAAATGCATATGGCTTGGGTCAGAGTAGTAACAGGACGATTAGAAAGTCGTTTCAACTATTCTGGTACCATCGTGTACAACAACTTCCCGTGGGCAGAAACCCCGACCGCAGACCAGAAACAAGCCGTAGAGCGGGCAGCACAGGCGGTGCTGGATGCGCGAGCGCAGTTTCCGTCATCGTCCCTCGCCGACCTCTACGACCCGCTTTCGATGCCGCCTACGCTTGTAAAAGCGCATCAGGACTTGGACAGAGCAGTGGATAAATGCTACCGCCAGAAAGCCTTCAGTACGGAGCAGGAGCGGATAACGTTTTTGTTTGAGCTGTACGAACGGTACACAGCGCCGCTCACAGCAGAAGCGGAGTAGGCGGCAGCGAAGGCGGGCGGGAAGAAACGAAGCAAAAAGGAAAGTTAAAGAAGAAAAACAGTTTTTTGTATCATCATCAACGTCAAATAATGAAAGCAGAAATCATATATTCGCTCACAAGCGACTTCGAGCAAGCCGCCCACCAACACGACGGTGTAGAATACTGGTACGCCCGTGAGCTTCAAAACTTGCTTGGATATGCACAATGGCGGAATTTTGCGACTGTGATTGAAAAGGCAAAAACAGCCTGTTCTACGGCAGGTCAAGAAGTTCACGACCATTTTGCTGACGTTAGCAAAATGGTCGGAATTGGCTCTGGCACTGAGCGAGAGATTGAAGATATAATGTTGACGCGGTATGCGTGCTATTTGACAGCCCAAAACGGCGACCCACGCAAAGAAGAAATTGCCTTTGCAATGAGTTATTTTGCGGTGCAGACACGCAAGCAGGAGCTTTTAGAAGCACGTATTCAAGCCGTAGAGCGTCTGCAAGCACGGGAAAAATTGTCGCTTTCCGAAAAAGAACTTTCCGGCATTATTTATGAAAAAGGTGCAGACGAACAAGGTTTTGCGCGTATTCGTAGTAAAGGCGACAAGGTGCTTTTTGGCGGTTATAGTACGAAAGACATGAAGAAAAAATTGAACGTGCCGGATTCACGCCCATTAGCGGATTTTTTGCCGACCATCACGATAAAAGCAAAAGACTTTGCAAACGAAATTACCAATTTTAATATCAAAAAAGACGATGTACGCGGCGAAAGTGCTATCACCAGTGAACACGAAGCGAGCAATAGCACCGTGCGCAAGGCATTACTTGAACGCGGCATCAAACCGGAGAACTTGCCACCCGATGAGGACATAAAAAAAGTACAACGCCGCTTGCAAAGCGAAGAAAAGAAAGCACTGAAAGGCACAAAAAAACTCAAGCGTCCGAATGAGAAACCGTGAGTAACAGAGTCGTAGTGGACAGATGCTACCTCCCGAAGGCATTCAGCGGAAAAGGGGAAAGGAAAATGTATGAAAAGTGTAATGAGATGTATAGAGCAGAAAGGAAAGCGGCTTGAAACCAAATGTTTCAAGCCGCTTTGTGTGGAGATGGCGAGAATCGAACTCGCGTCCAAAGTGCGTACAACGTTGATACTACGTGTGTAGTCGTTTTATGTCATTCGCTTTTGTCTTCGCCAACCGACAGGCAGACAATTGCTAGAAGCAGAAAGTCGAATGTGCAAGCCTGCTCGCGCACCGGCACATCGCTCTGTTTAAGTTTTACACCCACCATAACCCGAACAGATACACGTTAGGCGGATGCGTAATGGTTACTCTAAATTAAGCAGCCATTGCGTAGGAGTAAGTGTTGCCACTTGAATTTTGCCAGTTGAATTTACGTGCACCACCGGCGAAGCACGACACGCATCATACGTTCTATCATCACCCTGTCGAAACCATTGCATCCCCAGAGTGTAAGCATTATGACGAACATATCTGCTCTTTCGTTTAATTCCTGCGCTATTTTTATTCTATCCTGAATTGTCTGGTAAGTTTTTGTAGATTCACAGCCAGCCCTTTGAGTGATTCCGAAGCATCGGCAATCTCGGTGATTTCTGTTGTGAACTGCGCCAGCGTATGCGTCATGTCGTCCACGTTACGGCGTATTTCCTCGCTTGTGGCGGCTTGTTCTTCGCTTGCGGCTGCGACTTGCGTTGTGATATTAGCGACCTTTGCGGTTTGCTCAATAATGCTGCCCAGCGCTACGCCTGCTTTCTCTGCAAGGCGCTTGCCTGTTTGCGTCTCACGGGTTCCTTGCTTCATTGTGGTAACGGTCTCGCTGATGTCTTGCTGGATTTGCTTGACCATCGTGGTAATCTGCTTCGTGGCTTTGGTTGTGCTTTCCGCAAGCTGCCGGACTTCATCGGCAACAATAGCAAATCCCTTGCCATGCTCACCCGCGCGGGCAGCTTCAATAGCTGCGTTCAGCGCCAGAAGATTGGTCTGATTGGCAATAGAATTGATAACTTCGATAATATCGCCAATCTCAAGACTCCGTTCGCCCAAGCGCTGCACCGTCGTTGCGGAAGCCTGTACGACTTCGCTAATCCTGTTAATACCTTCGATAGTCTGCTCTACAATTTTACCGCCTTCTTTTGCATTATCGCCGGATTCGGTCGCAATAGAAGCAACAAGGTGAATATTGCGCGAGGTGTCGTGAATCGTGTTTGCCATCTCGCCGATAGCAGCGCGGACTTCGGAAACTTGCGTGTTCTGACGCTGCGCTCCGCGCGACATATGCTCCACCGAACCCGAAATATCACGGCTTTCGCGGGCAGTTGTATTCACGGCTTCGGTTACTTGTTTCATCATCACGGCGATATTTTCAACGGCTTTAGTAAAACCATCGTACAAGCGCCCGATGTCGTCGCTGCTCTTGGGAATCATCTGGATATTGAGATTGCCGGAGGCAAAGCGGGTCATTTCTTGCAAGAGTTCTTCTACCGACACTGCCAAGTATTTCCGGGCTTGCTCGGACTCACGGACGGCAAATTCCACTTTTTTCTCAACACTTTCTTTTTCCAAGAGTGTTGCGTCGTGCGCCGTTTTTAGGTCAACCACCATCTCGTCAATGCGTGAACTCAGCTCGGCTTCGCGCTTTTCTGCACTCCGAATGCGAATCCGATATGCCTGATATGCACCGCCCACCACAACCACAAGGCAGAACAGCCCGAACCACCACGTCTGATAAAAATAGGGACGGAAGTAAAAGTTCAGTTCTGCGCCGGTTTCGTTCCAAATACCGTCGTTGTTGCAGGCTTTCACGCGGAAGGTGTACGAGCCGGGCGAGATGTTGGTGTAGAACGCCGAGCGCCGCGTTCCGGCATCAATCCAGTCTTTATCGAAGCCATCGAGCATATACTTGAAGCGCACTTTGCCCGGAAAGAGGAGACTCAGTGCTGTGAAATGAAACTCGAAACTTGTTTTGCCCGCAGGAATAGTAATATCTTCATTGTGAACCGAGTACGGCTCCTTATCAACAATCAATTCTTCTACTACTACTGGCGGTGTAAGTCCATTTTTCGGAATATTATTGGGGTCAATAATAGCAGCGCCGGAGACGGTCGGGAACCAGAATTTGCCGTCCTTGGCTCTGATAGAGGGGAATTGATTCCCGCCATTGCACTCTGAGCTCCTCATTCCGTCTAGCTTCCCGTAGAGCACTGCCGATGTGATTTTCTCTTTTTTGCCGTCTAAGAATTCATTCAACTCTGTCTTAGAAACTCTGATGATACCTTTGTTACAGGTCATCCAGAGGTTTTTGTTATCGTCTTCCAAAATAGAATATTCGGTGTCGTCGGGCATACCGTCTTTTGCTCGTGCTGCGGTGAATTTGCCGTCCTTATAGCGGTTAATACCGCCGCCGTTCGTGCCTACCCAAAACACACCGTCGCTGTCTTCATAGACTGCCATCGTAACGTTACCGGACAAGCCTTGGTCGCTCGTATAGGATGTGAACTTGCCATTATCGAAGGTCGCCAAGCCGCCGCGCGTTGCAATCCACAGCTTTCCGTCGCGGCGCTGCAGAATGCGGTAAATGGTGTTATTTGGCAGTCCATCTTTTGTAGTATAAGTCGTGTACACACCATTGCGCAGTACAGTCAGTCCGTCGCGTTGGCAGCCAAACCATAGCGAACCGTCAGGGTGCTGGTAGGTCACACGCACAAAATTTCCTGCGATGCCATCCTTCTGAGTTAAAACAGTAAATTTCCCATTGACCAGTTTTGCTAATCCTTTTTCTTGTGTACCAAAGTAGATGTTGCCGCTTGCATCTTCGCCAACTGAGCGGATGCTGTTGGTCGGTAAGCCGTCTTTATCGTTATAGACTCTGACTACTCGACCGCCACGGATTTCATTCACACCACCGCCATTCGTCGGTATCCAAATCGTCCCCTTGCTATCTTGAAAAAGTCCCCAAAGCATTGGGAATGACAAACCTTCGGGTACGCCAAAGGGCGTGAATTTCCCATTTTTAAGACGATTCAGCCCGCCTGCGCTGGTGCCTATCCAAACGCTTCCTTCGCGGTCTTCATAGATATATTGTACTTCGTCGCTACCCAAACCATCTTTCGCCGTCAGCGTCTCGGCGCGACCGTTCTGGATGCGATTGAGTCCGGCATTCGTGGCAACGAAAAAATTTCCGCGACTGTCTTCATAGATGTACAGCGAGAAATTAGTGGTCATGCCGGTATTTTCTTTGTTGTAGAGCGTCGTGAAGCGCCCGTTCTCAAATTTCTGTACCCCTTCGTCTGTCGCCAGCCAGATGTCGCCGTTACGGTGATTATAGAACACGTCATTAACGCGCTCATGCACCAATCCGTCTGTCTTCATATAACGGCGAAACGTGCCGCCGGACATGGTAAAAAAGCCTTGTTGCGTTGAGAGCAGCAACATTCCGTCTTTCGTTTCTTTTATGCGCGTTACAAATATTCCCTCCGGAGCACCATTACCCGTTACTTTCTCAAATTTATCCGACTGAGTATTTAAGCGAAATAGCCCGTTATTGGAACCGACCCACATTGTTCCTTTGCTATCTTGTGCAACTGTTGCTACGTCTCCCTCGATACCTTGCTCTTTGCCATAGTTTTTGAAAACGCCCTTGGAATAAACACTGACACCGCCTACATATGTGCCGATCCAGAGCCTACCTTCTTTGTCCTCACAGAGAGCATAAATGTTGTTCTCTTTAATGCCTTCGGTGTGTTGTTTGTCGAAGACGGTAAATCGTATGCCATCAAAGCGAACAACGCCCTCTTGCGAGCCGAACCACAAGTATCCATCGCGGGTTTGGAGGATTGTTTGCACGGCATTTTGCGGAAGACCTTGGTCTTCACGCCATACTTCCAATATATACTGAGTGAGTCGCTTTTGTGGGTCAAGTCCCGTAACTGTTTGCGCTTGTGTGTGGTGTGTCAGGAAAATACACGCCATGAATGAGGCAAGAAAACCATACCAGATAAATGGTTGCAGCATTGATGGTTGTCGTATAAGGCGAGGAGCAGGTTTTACCATAGTCTATGGTGAATTCTGTGCTTGGGAAAGAAATACAGTAAAAACTGTAATCAAGAAATTACGAAAATTTTATTGAACAAACTACATCTTCATTATGGTTTCTTTATACGGAATTGCGAGATATTCGGCGGTTAATTTGTTGTGTTAGTTGCTTCGTGCTATCGAAATTCGCTTACTGACCCGAAGAAATTGAGGGGAAGTGCTAATGACCTGTATGTCGCTTGGTGTATTGACGCGCGAACGAATTGTGCCGGTCGTGTTGCTGATGGCATCGCTATAATCAATCACAACGCTGATGTTTTCCGGTAATAGTTTTGCAATGCTTTCCACGCCGCCTCGCAATGTCACGGAGACACGCAGGGGCATGATGGCAAGCGCATGGCGCGCCGGAGCGCCGAGCAGTTTTACGGGTATATCATCGAACCCCACTTCTGCCATTTGCTGTATCACGAGGCTCACTGTTATCGGTATTTGCGGCACGGTGACCAGACCGGAAAGTGTGTCGTTCAGTGTGGTCGGGATGCGAGTCGGTTCGTACATATCGCGTAAATGAACGGTACTGGTATTCCACGATGTAAGACGATTGAGTATCGTACGGCTTCCGCGAATAACGATGCTGTCCGGCGTAGTCGTAGGGCTTTGCGCTACAATAAAACCTTCGCGCGTTTCAATATCCAGTGTCGGTCGCACGACAACGCGCTTTTCGGTGATGCTTCCCACCGCAAGCGGCAGCGAATCAGCCATAATGCGTTGCACCGCAATTCCGACCGGTGCTTGAATAGCTTGCGTGAGCATTTGCCGAGAAATCGTGAGATTCGATTGCTCTTCCTCACGCGCAAGGCGTTTTTCCGGAATATACACTATGCAGCGAATGGAGGACGAAAGAAAGTGATTCACCAGTTGCCATCCGGCTCCTTGTACTTGAGCACGTAAGGTCGGTGTAATTTCTGTTTCGAGCGTTCGTCCGGCTGGCAAGCGGATTTCCAGTGGAATATCCAGCACTGTTGTATATTCCTCGCGCATACTGGCATACAGCCAAAGGCTACAGGCAAGGAGCGTGCAGATAAATAAAGATAACGGAGCAACGGGTAAAGGCTTCGTAAAACGCATAAATGAACTGAGTGCTTTCTAATGAGTGGCTTTACTGATGGTATTTTGTTTGTTCTGTTTTGCTATGTTCAAAAAGAACTGTAAGTTTGAACAATTTCCTCCAAAAAACAATAACTTTTTGTGGTTGTTCAACGTAACAGAGAACAAAAAATTATTGTCATACGCAAGTTGACAATTTACCTTGAGTTCTATTCGATCGAGATTCTATGATATTGACACTTCTTACGGGAATAGTGCTGGGGCTGCTGGTGGCTATTCCGCCCGGTCCTGTGCTGGTGATTATTGTGCGTGCCGCACTCAATCACGGTAAACAGTATGCGCTTCGTATTGCCTACGGTATTGCAATGC
The DNA here is from genome assembly GCA_025363605.1 of Candidatus Kapaibacterium sp. Taxonomy (GTDB): domain Bacteria; phylum Bacteroidota; class Ignavibacteria; order Kapaibacteriales; family UBA4661; genus PH2015. Next base: position 19,575 of record JANYDO010000104.1, on the reverse strand, counting down.
TGGATGTTATTTACAGTTTTGTGTTTTCCCTCGCTACCGGTACTATCGTTTCTACTGTGGATCGCTTCTTACTACGTTTTCCCTACGCGCTGACTATCGTTCAGGCTGTTGCTGTTGTGGGCTTGATTGTTTATGGTATTATCAGCCTCCGTTCCAATCTCACGAAAGCTAGTGAAGAGCTTCCTACCGATGATGACGTTACCGTTCCTGAGCCAACTTTTGGCGTGATGAGTCGTATTGCGGTCTATGGACCATTTTTCATCGGAGTAGCGCTCTCGCTGACACATCTTGCTAATCCTACATTTATTCCTCTGATGACGACTGTTTCCTACGTTGCTTCCAAGTATGGCTTTATGCAGTCCGGTGTGATGATGCAGCATATTGTTTTTGCGCTTGGTTATGCCACGGGAGTCTTGTCGTGGTTGGTGTTCTTGACTTCGATGACGCTGCGCTATCGCCACATATTTTCGAGTGCAGTGATGGTTAAAATTAATCGGCTTCTGGGCGTGACAATGATTGGATTCGGGACATATTGGGGATACGAGCGTTTTGCACACGCACTTTTGTTAATTTTGCGTGACCTCTTGAAATTGAGCATCGCATTTTAAGGTGCGTACTATCTCTATGACGTACCAGCCTAGTATTCACCTCGTTACCGGCTATTTGGGGAGCGGAAAAACACAATTCTTTGTGCGCCTCTTGGAGCGTCAACTTCTGAAAGAAAAAATTGCTATCATTGTCAACGACTTCGGCGCGGTAATGTTTGACGGGGTGCGGCTTTCCGCTTCAAACGCAAATGTTGAGATTTTGGACGTGCCGGGCGGATGCCTGTGTTGCTCGGCGATTAACGATTTTCAAACTGCCCTCACGCAAGTTGTGGAACGGGGTGCCGAGCGAATTTTTATTGAAGCAACCGGTCTTGCCGATGCCGCACAGGTACAGCGCGATTTAGCCTTTATGCGCTTCCCGCTTGATTCTACCCTTTGTGTCGTGGATGCGCTCAATCTCCGCCGTTTCCAAACGCTCTTCCATATCGTCAATGCCCAAATTACAGCAGCCGATTTTTTGCTCATTTCCAAAATGGATTTGGTCAGAAAGCCTGAATCTGTCAGCAATCTGGAGCAAGAACTCCGTGCGCTCAACCCCCGTGCTGCAATCGCTCGCCTTACCAATGGTAGTGCCGACACTGCGTTTCTGCTCCAAGCCTTTGCGCCCCGAGAGCGCTTCGTGCCTGACGAAGAAACGCATCATCAAGAACACCTCCTCCGTGACGAAATCACAGCTTTCCGCGTTTTTTTGCCCCAAAGCGTTGATTTCTCTGCTTTTGAAAAGCTCCTCGCCAATCTTCCGCCGAACCTTGTGCGATTGAAAGGTCTTGTCCGCTTTGGTGATTCTGCTCAAGCAAGTATTGTCAATTTCGTTGCCGGGGCGTGGAATTATCAGCCTCTTGAGCCGTCTTTTTCTGCTGTAAGCGAGCTTTTTCTTATCGGGCAGAATCTTTCGCTCACGAGCCTTCAGGAGCAATTTCAAACGCTGGGAGCACGTATTGAAGCCGGAACGGTGCGTAGTATTGGCATGATTGACCACGAGCACAATCATTCGCCACATTGAAACAGGAATCTTTCTTGTCTCGGCGGGGAAATTTTGTAGATTTGTGCTAACGACAAGTCCTTATCATTCGATTTTCCAAGCTATGCAGATTCATATCTCCAACACGCTTACACGTTCAGTTGAGTCCTTCACGTCTGCCCGCGCGGGCGTAGTGCGAATGTATTCCTGCGGTCCGACACCGTACAACTACGCTCACATCGGTAATTTGCGAGCATTTCTTTTTCCCGACCTCTTGCAGCGCGTTCTCCGTGTGGTGGGTGGCTACAAGGTGCAGTGGGTGATGAACGTCACCGATATTGATGACAAAACAATTCGAGACAGCGCCGTCGGTTCAGCGGAATGGCGCACGGAAATGGGCGAACAAAGCGCCGACCCGAAGCAGAATCTCAAGCGTTTCACGCAGTTTTACACCGACGAATTTGTCCGTGATATTGAAGCCGTCGGTATTCGTAAAAGCGGATTCTACAAAATGCCGTTCGCAACCGATTATTTCCCGCAGATGCAAGACCTCATTCGTCGTATTGCTGCCAATGGTTTTGCCTACGAGCGCGGCGGCAGCGTCTATTTCAACGTCGGTGCATGGCGCAAAGCAGACAAATACGGCAAGCTCTTCAACATTGATTTTGATAATTTTCAAGAAGGCGTGCGGATTGATGCCGACGAATACGAACGCGAAAGCGTGAGCGATTTCGTACTCTGGAAAGGACACAAAGAGGGCGAACCGGCATGGGATTTTGAATTTGAAGGCAAGGATGTTGTCGGTCGCCCGGGTTGGCACATCGAATGTTCCGCAATGGCGCATGAAATCTTAGAGTTGCCATTTGATATTCATACCGGAGGTGTGGACTTATGCTTCCCGCACCATGAAGACGAAATTGCTCAAAGCAAAGCAGGATACGGCGTAGAACCAGTGAATTACTGGTGCCACAATGAATTTCTTGAGGTAGAGGGCGAGAAAATGTCCAAATCCAAAGGAAATTTCTTCACCCTGCGCGATCTTCTGCAAAAAGGCATAGATACGCTTGACGTACGCTGGCTGATGCTTTCGGTTCATTACGCTTCCCGCTTGAATTTTACCTTTGCCGGTTTGGAATCGGGGCGCAAGGCGCGCCTGCGGGTGCAGGAATACATCTATGACCTCTGGGAGCGTGCGCAAGGCGCAATCGCTCCTGCCACTACGCATGAAAGCGCTCAAAGCCTCCGCACTTCGGTCTTTCAAGAACTTGCGAACGACCTCCAGACACCAAAAGCGCTGGCAGAACTCTTCACCTATCTGAACCGCAATCCCGCGAGTGGCGTGGATGCTACACAAGCCGCTTCGTTGTTGGGTTTTCTTCAAGAACTCAATAACATCTTCGATGTATGGCATTTCTCAGCGCGTCCCGCTCAAATGCTGAACGTTCCGCCCGAAGTGCAACATCTTGCCGAAGAGCGTTGGAAAGCAAAACGATCAAAGAATTTTGCTGAATCCGACCGTTTGCGTGGTGCAATTGCCGCGCTCGGCTTCGTGGTAAAAGACACAAAAGACGGCTTTGCGCTGGAGAAAGCATAAGTTTGGTTGCAGCATTCAATACGATTTTTTTTTCGGATTCTTTTTCCGCTCACACGCTATGAACCTCATTCTACGCACTGCCGCTCTCTCTCGCCTTGTTCTTGGGCTATGGGGGGTATTGATAACATTTGTTGGCATATTACCGGAGCGTCTTCCGGCACAGACAAGCCGTTATGCGCAAGTCCTCACGCCGTCCCTCGGTACCTTCCGCGACCGTGAAGGTGCTGACCGCAGCCGTCCCTACGCTAACAACCTAAATGCTTTTTGGCTCATCAAGCCCGCAAACGTTCTCGGCACGAAGACCATTATCCTGCGCTTCGATTCGCTGAACACGCAGCGCGGGCGGGATTTGGTTCGCATTTTCGCAGGTGGCAATCTTCAGCGTTTTGATACGACAAAACTTTTGGCGACGTATAGCGGAGCAAATCTCCCTTCTATATTGACTATTCCAGACAGCGCGGTAACAATACAATTTATCACCGATGCCTCCATTGCTGGCGAAACAAGACACGATACAGCTACGGGCTGGACTATAACCTATTCCACATTCACTGATTTTACGACTGCGACAGAAAGCGTGTTCCGCGACCGCACGGGGAAAGCTCTTCAAGAAGGCTATCAAGGCAACCTTGATGCTCTCTGGCTTATTCGCCCCAAAGATGCAAAGCAAATTCTTTTGCAGTTTGATTCATTGAATATTGAGGACGACTACGATTTTGTCAGCATCATTGCCGGCGTTGAAGAACCGCGTATTATTGGACAATTCACCGGCTCTACGCTGCCGCCTTCGTTTGTTGTGAATGATAGTATCGTCGTTGTGCGCTTCACGACCGACGAAGATATTTCCGGCAACGATGACCGATTCACTCCCGGCTGGACGTTGAGTTATATCTCTTCCACTCGTGCAACCGTTCTTCGCCCTGACGCTGACCGCTTAGATTGCGGTACGGTAAACCTCGGTGATGATGCGGCAGTTCAAACCTTACGTCTGAGCGGGTCATCGTTTTTGACCGACATTACTGTCATTGCTCCCGTAGGCTTCAAGGTTTCCACAACAGCGACAGGCGTTTTTAGCGATACTGTGCGTATCGTAACGCCGAAAAACTCGCCAATCACCTCACGCGGACAAGTTTTTGTGCGCTTTAGCCCCAAATCGGCGGGTGAATTTACAGGGCGTTTGGTGATACGTTCCGGCACAATCGAAGAAGCCGTAACGCTCACAGGACTTTCCAAACCAGCTATCTTTTGGGAATCAACCGGCGGTCCGAATAGTGGACAAGTACATGCTTTAGGCGTAGCAGCAGGCAACGTCCTACTAGCCGGGACGCGAAGCGGTATTTATCGGTCAAATTCCAATGGTGCAGTGTGGCTGCCGAGCAACACTGGCTTAACTGCAAAGGGAGCGTTACAAGTCAATTCTATTTCCATTGGTCGTGGGCGCGATACGCTGGCATACATCAGCACCGATGCGGGCTTGTACGCTTCTGCCGATACAGGAAAAACGTGGATTTCGCTACCTACAACTGGTATCAATCGTAAAGCCGAGGTCTTTAGCCTTCTTCAGTACGGTGGACGCTTGCTTGCCGGAACATCGTATGGAATATACCAATACTCGCTTCTACGCAAACAATGGACACCTACGATGAAAGGCTTTGATGACAGTGAAGCTGAAGTACACTCTTTGGCAGCTCACGGCAGCAGCATAGTTGCCGGAACTGTCGGCTACGGTGTCTATATTTCAGACGACAGTGCTGCCACATGGCGAGCGATCAATAGCGATGCTATTCCGAAAAAGGACGGATATATTGTTTCGGGTTTTGCAAGTGCGAATGGTCAGCTTGTGGCGATAGTGGATCTTCGTGATAGCACTGGCACTGTGGACTATTCGGATGTCTATATCACAGCCAATAATGGTGAGTCTTGGCTCTATGAAGAAGGTCTTGACAGTTTGCATAACAATACTTCTTATTATCGAGTTTACAATGCGGTGATTGCCAACGAAACCCTGTATCTTGGTACGAACGCCGGAGTAGCACGGCGGCGCTTAGTAGATGGTGCTTTGTGGAATCTTCCCACCGATCCCGCAACGGTAGGCTTTACGGAGCCAACGGTTGAAGCATTAACCACAAATGGTTCCACGCTGTATGCCGGAACCCTTGCCGGTGTTTTTCGTTCCTCTAATCAAGGCGTAACTTGGCAAGCGGTCAATACAGGACTCACAGCCACGCGCGTCTATGCAATCACGCAATCACGCGGTGCAATCCTTGCAGGAACTGAAGGCAGCGGTGTCTTCCGAAGCGCGGATAATGGGGCTTCGTGGCAAGCTGCCAATAATGGACTTCGCGGTGTGTATGTGAATGCCTTTGCCACACAGTCCGATGCTGTTTATACGTGTTTGTACTACGCTTCCGATCCTGACAATAACGGTGTCTATCGTTCATTGGATAATGGGCTGACATGGGCAATTACTTCGAAATTTCCTATAAGCAATACCAACCCTAAACCACTGAGCCCTCAACCGGGTGTTTTGACTATTTCCATTGATGATCGTAATGTTCTTTATGCCGGAACAGCTATCGGCAGTGAAAGCTATATGTATGCTTCTACAACCAACGGTGTGAGTTGGCGCGAAATACCTTTGCCTTCGTCTGCTCTACTATACCCCATTTATGCCTTTGAAGATGGACCGGGTGCGGGCATCTATGTTGGCACATATGGCAGTGGTACTTATTGGTCTCCCAACCCACTTGCAGCATCACCGAACTGGACGCGAATCATCCTTGATAATGGCACAGGGGACGAAGATTATACACGCTGTTTTGCTACCTTCCGTGATAACCTTTACGTTGGGACAGATGCCGGATTGTTTCGCACAAATGGCGCACGAACACGCTGGCTACCCTTGGACAATGCACCGCGTCAAATCAAAAGTTCCTATATCCTGTCACTCCATGTTTTGGGCGGTATGTTATATGCCGGAACACTTAGCAATGGTGTGTGGCGAAGTGCTGACGGGCAAACATGGGAGCGACTGAATGATGGCTTCCTAAGCACCGCACAGGATGTTTATGCGCTAGGGAGCGATGGCATAAACATTTATGCGGGTTTAGACGGCAATGCTATTTATCGCTCGTCGCTTTCGCAGTCAGCAACCACAGCACGGGCATTCTTGGAGCTGGATGATTTTTACCGTGCAAAGCCGGGTGATACCATTGAGATAGCACTAAAATTGGGGACGCGGCAGAACCTTCCGGCTCTCGCGCCGACACAAATGCCGTCTGTGTCCGGCGTACTACGCTTCAATGCTTCGCTTTTAGAGCCGGTGGACGAGGAAACCCGCTTGCAATCTGTTGTGAGCAATGGCGAGCGTCTCGTGAATTTCCGCGCTCAACTCAAATCCGACCCACAAATTCGCTTGACACGCGATTCTGTTATTAAGCGCTTTCGCTTTCGTGCGTTGCTTGGAAACAGCGTCGCAACGCCGCTTTCGCTCACCAATCTTTCTGCACCAAACATTTCGGTACTCGTGCGCCGTCCCGGACTATTCACGCTGACGGGACTTTCGGATGCAGGCGGGACACGACTTTTTGTAGCAGAAAGCAAACCTGTCGTCGCAATCGCTCCGAATCCCACACCCGGAGCATTCATAGTATCAGTAAAAACCTTTGAAGGTGGCGAAACAACGGTTAGTATTAGCAACGTCTTCGGGCAGACCATTAAAACGCTTGTCTCGGCGGAACTTGTCCCCGGCGATTACGACTTTTCGTCCGCGCTGGGTGATATGGCGCAAGGCGTGTATTTTGTTAGCGTCCAAACGCCAACACAGCGCGTTGTGAAGCAGGTGCAGGTAGTTCGATAAAAAATACCAAGGCAGTTTTTCTGTAAACAAGAAGGCAGTTACTGCGCTCACGATGCGCTTGCAACTGCCTTCTTGTTTTATGCAGACAATGATTTCTACCAAGAATATCCGACATTGATGCGGAAAACGGGCATTGTGCCACTAAAACTATCCAGCCCAACATTGCTTATGCCGCGCTCAGTGATGTAGGTGTTTGGCGTGACGACCGCAGGATCAACACCGCCGGATAAGTGAGTTTTGAAGCCTAAGCCAAAATCCAGCGATAAATCACCCCAATTAAACACCCATCCGCCAACGACTTCCAGCGAAAAAGGCGTGACGGTTATTTGGCTTATTTGCTGCTGCGACCACATGCCATTCGGCTGCAAAACAGGCGTAAAATTGTAATCGTACTGATTAACCGTAAAGGTATGCAGATTCAGCCCCGGTGCGAGATAGAAACCGCGCAAACCATTCGCTCCCGGATAAAAACGTCCTTCGACTGATGCGCCAAACCCACGCAGAACGCGACCATCTACCGATGTCGGCAGTTCAAGATTACCGCCAACAGCAAACATATTCGTGAGTGAGTGCATATAGCCGATATTCGCCATCCAAATCATTCTGATTGGCGCGGCATAGATGAGATGTCGTGTCGGTGGCGTAATGTCTTCGATTTTCGTTTCGATAACCGACGAGGTACGAGCAACCTTTCCGTCCTCGTTCGTCGTTGTCCGTTGTTCGGTTATACGTTGCTCCTGCGTTGTCGAGGAACCCTGCGCCCAAAGGACAGCGTGTGCGCAAAAAAACACTGCAAGCCCTACGGCAGCAGCACTACAAGATTTCCAAAGAGACTTCATAGAAACGCTCCAAATGAAAGTGAAAAATAGGAGAGAAAAATAATCGCTTGAGTTTAAGAATCAATGAATGATGAATTTCAGAATCAACGAACACCAGAAGTCATGCACTTTTCAATGTTGTGCAAAGCATCAATAGCCCTGCGCAGCAGTCGTAGCAACCTTACCTGCAAGAGCATCCACAATCGCAACACCAGCGCTTGCTCCAATACGACTTGCTCCAGCACTAATGAGCGCTTGTGTAAAAGCAAGGTCTCGAATACCACCGGAAGCCTTTATCTGAACATTTTCGCCGACATACTTTTTCATAAGTGCAATGTCTTCAACGCTTGCGCCGGAGGCAGCAAAACCAGTCGAAGTTTTGATGAAATCTGCACCTGCACGGGTAACAGCCTCGCAAGCCGCAATTTTCTGCTCTTCGTTGAGTAATGCCGTTTCGATGATGACTTTGAGAATTGCTGTTGGCTTATCCTCGCGTTTGTGTGCCACGTATGCCAAGGCAAAAATTTCATCTTCCACTGCTTGATAATTTCCGCCTACCAACGCACCAATATTCAGCACCATATCCACTTCGGTAGCGCCCGCGTCAATGGCAGCGATTGCTTCATACATTTTGGTTTCAGTCGTATTTGCACCAAGCGGGAAACCAATCACCGTACAGACTTTCACGTTTGAACCTTGCAATTCTTGTACTGCCGCCTTCACGTATGCGGGGTTCACGCAGACCGAAGCAAAGCCATATTCCCGCGCTTCGGCGCAGAGTTTTTGCACCGCAGGCAAGGTCGCTTCCGGTTTCAAAAGCGTGTGGTCTATCATGGCGGCAAGGCGTTGCTGTTCGGACGTGAGAGCTGTGGGCATAGTGTTAATCCTAACTATGTACTGGAAAGTGAAGGAATACGAGAAGAAAGAATTATTAGTTACAGTGCGTAACCTGTTATGTTCGGGCGTTAGTGTTCAAAATTAGAGATTCCTCATCATTTCGCCTAATGCTTTTCGAGGAAATGATAGGAAAATATTGACAGATTACCATTCACCCCAACCAGATGTCGTTTCGCCCCAAAATTCTTGAAAAAAACGCTCAGATTGTGAATTTTTGCACCAGATGTCTCCTCGTGATTTCTCATTCTAACGGATATTACACGCTGCCTAATCCCTAGTCGCAGGCAAGAGTCAATGAAAGCAAGGACTTACAGGCGTTAATTCTCGCCCGCAACGAGCATTTGGGAAACGAACTTGCAAGTGTTGCTTGCCTCCCTTATCGCAAGCAAGTTTGTTACCCGTCATAGAAGCAATATCCCTTCGTCAAGCCATGCTGCATCATGTGCTGGATACTGTTTTGGTGAATGTTCGTACATCAGACGGAGACAAGGGGAAGGGATTAGCAGAGCGTGTTTGTTGTGAATTGTGTTCTCCGCATTGCAGGCGGCGACAATGATGGAGATAAAATTTTCCTTCGCTCCACAACCATTTCTTACCTGAATAAAATATGGAGATTATACGCCTTTGATGTATATTGCAGCCTGACTCGTTGTATGCTGCATAATTCCGCTTAAAATGATTCAGACACAGACACCAACAGCGCTCAACCTCTCTCCGCGCTGGATGCTACAGGGTTCTTTATGTATAGTCCTTGCAACCCGTAGAAAGACTTCAACCCATTTACCGTGGTAGTTAATTTCTTCCATAGCACTAAACCTTACCAAAGCGAAAAGTATTCCAACAAAACCTAGGTAGTACTTGAGTTGTCCCTTCCTCTGTCAATGGCATACGTTCTGGCAGAGTACCGCAACTACACGTTAAAATCTTGGCAATGTCAAAGACATCATGTTGGCTTATTCGGTGGGTAAACTGCGGACACGATTATCGTCATTCTCCAAAATCGAAGGAATATCATAATGAACAAGAGATTATTACTTGCCCTGATCGCATTGGGTACGTTGTCACTCCTGTCTGTGTCTGCTGTCTATACGCAACCGACGACGACGGCGGCACAGAAGCCGGGCAATCTTTTGGATAGTGTCGCTCTCGAAGCGCAGAAAGAGTATCTTTCGCTTGCCGAAGCACTCAAAGAGTCGGAAAAAGTGTACAGATTGAATCTCAAAAGCAATGACCTTACCGTACTTCCATCAGAAATCGGTAGCCTTACAAACGTGCAGTCGCTCAATTTATGGAATAACGATCTCAAGACTTTACCTCCGGAAATTAGCAAACTTGGAAATCTCCAGATACTTGATCTGAGCGGCAATGGACAACTCAACGTCGCGGCTGCTTGTGATGTTCTCGTCAATCTGAAAAAACTCAAACTCCTCAATCTCTGGAACGTCCAGATGACCGCACTCCCAGGAGAAATTGGTAAGCTCATCAGCATTAAAACGCTGTATCTCAATAGCAACCAACTGACAACACTCCCGACGGAAATTGGCAAATTGACCAACCTGCAAACACTCTATCTACGAGATAATAAGCTCACGGCACTCCCACTGGAAATCGGTAATCTTTCGGCACTGGAAACACTTGACGCGTGGAGTAATCTTCTGACGACCCTTCCGCAAGAAATCGGTAAACTCTCTGCCGTTCAGACACTGAACGTTAGTAATAATCAGCTAGCGGTTTTGCCAAAAGAAATTGGTCAGCTTACCAACATCAAAACCATTGATTTGACCCGTAATAGGCTAACAGCCCTGCCGATAGAAATCGGTAAGTTGACGAACTTGAGAAAATTATACTTGGGTGGCAACAAGTTGACATCGTTACCGTCTGAAATGAGTAATCTTGTTAATCTCCAAACACTGGCGTTAAGCAACAATCCGCAGCTGAACTTTGCGGCTGTTCTCACGACATTGGTAGCACTCAAAAAACTGGAAACGCTGAATTTGGCTGGTAATCAACTTGTACAAGTTCCGACAGAGATTGGAAATCTCACTCACATCAAAACGCTGGTGTTAAGTGGGAATAAACTTTCGATGGATGATATTGAAAAAGTTAAGAAAATGCTGCCTCAATGTGAGGTACAATTCTAATGCTGACACTGCACATCGGCGAACGGTACACTAATTTTTCCTTGATTCGCTCTATTATCAACCTTCGGTAAAATAGCGCCCACGATATTTCATCTACTCCATTTCTCCCGACGTTATGAACACCCGTCTCTACCTCATGCGCATTGTGTCAGTACTGTCACTGCTTCTGGTGCAGTCTGCCGCACACTATAATGCCTTCGCGCAAACTGTCTCTACTTTTGCCGGTAGTGGTGCGGCTGGCTTTAACAATGCAACCGGAACATCTGCCCAATTTAATTCCCCCACCGGTACAGCCATAGATGGAGCAGGAAATATCTATGTGGCAGATAAACTCAATCACCGTATTCGCAAAATAACCTCAGCAGGTGTCGTGACGACTCTCGCCGGAAGTGGTGTGGCGGGGTTCAATAATGCAACCGGAACTGCTGCTCAGTTCGATCAGCCCAATGGTGTGGCGGTGGACGGAGCGGGCAATGTGTATGTCGCTGATGCCGGAAATCACCGTATTCGTAAAATTACACCCGCAGGTGTCGTGACGACATTGTCCGGCAACGGTATGGGCGGTTTTAATGATGGTCCGAATGCGATGTCTTCTCGATTTAATTTCCCTTATAGCGTGGCATTGGATGGTGCGGGCAATGTGTATGTCGCAGACTTTTTGAATCATCGTATTCGTGTCGTTGACCCTGTCAGCGGCTCTGCTTCAACCCTTGCTGGAAGCGGTACTGCGGGCTTTATGGACGCTACGGGTGCTGCGGCACAGTTTAATTTTCCTACGGGCGTTGTCGTGGATGGTGCAGGGAATGTCTATGTTGCCGACCAGTTAAATAATCGTATTCGCAAGATAACATCCGCAGGGGTCACGACAACACTTGCAGGAAGCGGTGCTGCCGGATTTGCAAATGGTACAGGCACGTCGGCTCAATTTAATAACCCTGCCGGCGTTGCTCTTGATGCTGCCGGGAATGTCTATGTAGCTGACCAAGGCAATAATCGTATTCGCTCTATTACGCCCGCGGGAGTGGTTTCTACCCTTGCCGGAAGCGGTACCGCCGGATTTATGGATGCCGCAGGGCTGACTGCACAATTTAATGCGCCTGCTGGTTTGTCGGCGGACGGTATAGGTAACGTGTATGTCGCAGACCAAAGTAATCATCGTATCCGTATGATTACGCCACCGCCCGTGCCTACTATCACCAGTTTTACCCCTACAACCGCAGCCGCAGGCACGACGGTTACCATCAATGGAACAAATTTTCTTGGCGCAGGCGCAGTGAGCTTTGGAGGGGTAACGGCGGCAAGTTTTACGGTTGTCTCAGCAACGCAAATTACAGCAGTGGTAGCTCCTGGTGGTGCAAGCGGGAGCGTTGCGGTTACTGCCCCAGGCGGTACTGCTACTCTTGCAGGCTTCACATTCATTCCCGTGCCAACTATTACCAGCTTTACGCCGACTTATACCGGCTTAGGGACAACAGTCACCATTACCGGAACAAACTTCACGGGTGCAACCGCTGTTAGTTTCGGCGGTACAGCAGCGGCAAGTTTTATGATTGTATCGGCAACCCAGATAACAGCAGTTTTGGCTGCTGGCGCAAGTGGCTCCGTCTTGGTTACTACACCTGGTGGTACAGCTACGCTTGCAGGTTTTACGTTTGCTCCTGCACCGACCGTTACCAGCTTTACGCCGACCAGTGCAGCGATAGGCGCAACGGTAACAATTAACGGAACAAACTTCACAGGCGCAACGCAAGTGCGCTTTGGTGGCGTGGCGGCGACAAGTTTTATGGTGGTGTCGGCTACCCAGATAACCGCAGTGGTCGCAGCAGGCGGCGCTTCGGGTAGTGCGCAAGTCACAACGCCGGGCGGAGTGGCTAGCCTCGCCGGATTTACGTTTATCGCTCCACCGACCATCACCAGTTTTACGCCGACCAGTGCCGGCACAGGGCTTACGGTAACGATTACCGGTACAAACTTCATGGGCGCGACGGCAGTGAGTTTTGGTGGCACGGCGGCGACAAGTTTTATGGTTGTCTCGGCTACACAAATAACGGCTGTCGTGGCGGCGGGCGCAACCGGAACAATTCAAGTCACCACACCGGGCGGAATGGCAACGTCTGCGGGAATGTTTACGTATGTTCTCACGCCGACTATCACAAGTTTCACCCCAACAAGTGCCTCGCCGGGCGCTACAATCACTATCACGGGAACAAATCTTTCCGGTACAACGGCGGTAAGTTTCGGCGGTACGGCAGCGGCAAGTTTCATGAACGTTTCCGCTACGCAGGTTACGGCTGTCGTGGGCGTGGGTGCAAGTGGGAATGTGCAGCTAACAACACCCGGTGGTACGGCAATTCTAGCAGGTTTTACCTTCGTACCCTCAGCACCAACGATAACCTCGTTTGCTCCCGCCAGTGGAGCTGCGGGGCAAACGGTAACTATCAACGGTACAAACTTCACGGGCGCAACGGCGGTGAGTTTCGGTGGCACGGCGGCGGCGAGTTTTATGGTCGTTTCGGCAACGCAGATAACAGCGGTGGTCGCAGTGGGCGGGGCAACAGGGAACATTACTGTTACGACCCCGGGTGGTTCGGTGATGTCAGCAGGGACGTTTACCTTTATTCCCGCGCCGACTATTACCAGTTTTACACCAACAAGCACTTCCTTTGGGCAAACGGTGACGATTACCGGCACAAATTTCACGGGTGCAACGGCGGTGAGTTTCGGTGGTACGGCGGCAGCAAGTTTTATGATTGTCTCAGCCACACAAATTGATGCTGTTCTAGCGGGCGGTGCAAGCGGTAATGTGCAGGTCGTTACCCCAGGCGGTACGGCGACTTTAGCTGGGTTTACCTTTACTTTCCTCACGCCGACCATCACAAGTTTTACCCCAACGAGCGCTGCCAGTGGAGCAACAGTCACCATTACCGGTACAAACTTCACGGGCGCAACGGCAGTAAGTTTTGGTGGTACGGCAGCGGCAAGTTTTATGGTTATCTCACCAACACAAATCAATGCTGTGGTTGCGGCGGGCGGTGCTACTGGAAGTGTTTCAGCCACAACGCCGGGCGGTACAGGGACGTTGGCGGGCTTTACCTTCCTTCCTCCGCCAACGGTAACGAGTTTTACGCCCACAACTGGACCAGTCGGTACGGTCATTACCATTACGGGCACAAACTTCACGGGTGCGACGCAAGTGCGCTTCAATTTGACCAATGCCGCAAGTTTTATGGTTGTTTCGGCAACACAGATAACGGCAGTGGTAGGTGCCGGTAGTAGTGGACCCGTCAGAGTAAATACCCCCGATGGCGTTGGAATACTTGCAGGCTTCACTTTTATCCCTGCCCCGACGATTACCAGCTTTACACCGACAAGCAGAGGAACCGGGCTGACGGTAACGATTAACGGCACAGGCTTCACGGGTGCAACGGCGGTGAGTTTTGGTGGAACTGCCGCAACGAGTTTTATGGTTGTTTCGGCAACACAGATAACAGCTGTTGTCGCGGCGGGCGCAACGGGAAGTGTATCGGTAACCACGCCGGGAGGCACGGCAACTCTTGCGGGCTTTACCTTCCTTTCTGCCCCGACGATTACGGGCTTTGCGCCGACCACAGCAGCCTCGGGTGCAACGGTAACGATAACCGGAACGAACTTCACGAGTGTAACGGCAGTAAGTTTTGGTGGCACGGCAGCGGCAAGCTTTATAGTTGTTTCTGCAACGCAAATTAATGCTGTGGTTGCCGCCGGCGGTACAAGTGGCAATGTTGCCGTTACAACACTTGGGGGTACGGCGACTCTCGCAGGCTTTACATTTATTCCTGCGCCGACCATCACCAGTTTTACCCCGACCAGTGGCGGTCTAGGCGCAACGATAACGATTAACGGCACAAACTTTACAGGAGCAACGCTCGTGGACTTTGGTGGTACGGCAGCCTCAAGTTTCACGGTTGTTTCCGCAACCCAGATAACGGCTGTTGTCAACACTGGTACAAGCGGTCTTGTCCGAGTCACAACGCCGGGTGGTATTGCAACACGGTCAGGTTTCACTTTTATTCCTGCGCCGACTATTACAAGTTTTACCCCGACGGCGATAGGAACAGGTTTTACCGTCAGTATTACCGGCACGAATTTCACAGGCGCAACGGCGGTGAGTTTCGGCGGTACGGCGGCGACAAGTTTTATGGTTGTTTCCGCTACGCAAATAACAGCCGTTGTGGCGGCAGGTGCAACGGGAAGCGTTTCAGTTACCACGCCGGGAGGAACAGGAACATTGGCAGGCTTTACCTTCGTACCACCTCCGACTATTAGCAGCATTTCGCCGACGAGTGCTATAGCGGGTGCGACCGTGACGATTAACGGTACGAATTTTTCTACGGCAACAGGTGTCAGCTTTGGTGGCACGGCAGCGGCAAGTTTTATGGTTGTTTCTGCAACGCAGATAACAGCAGTGGTCGGCGCGGGGTCAAGTGGTGCTGCGTCAGTAACTACAGCGGGCGGAACCGCTAATCTGGCAGCAGCTTTTACCTTCCTTTTCACGCCACCGACAGTGACAAGTTTCACACCAACCAGTGCCGGAGCGGGTCAGACGGTAACAATTAATGGCACAAACTTCACAGGCGCTACAGCAGTGAGCTTCGGAGGTGTTTCTGCAACGAGCTTTATCGTCGTTTCGGCAACGCAAATTACTGCCGTCGTGGCAGCAGGAAGCGCAAACGGTAATGTGTCGGTCACAAACCCGGGCGGCACAAACTCATTGGGCGGTTTTACGTTTATTCTTCCGCCAACGGTCACCAGTTTTACGCCCACCAGCGCGGGAATAGGTCAGACAGTCACCATTACCGGGACGAATTTCACGGGTGCAACATCGGTGAGTTTTGGTGGCACCACAGCAGGAAGTTTTACGGTTGTATCGCCGACACAAATAACAGCCGTGCCTACCACGGGCGCAAGTGGAAGTGTTTCGGTGACCACGCCCGGCGGTACCGGTGCGTTAGCAGGATTTACCTATCTCTTTTTCGTGCCGACCATTAGTAGCTTTGCGCCAACAAGCATGGGAGCGGGTGGCACAGTCGTCATTACAGGGACAAATTTTATCGGTGTCAGTGCCGTGAGTTTTGGTGGCACGGCAGCAGCCAGCTTTACCATCATTTCCCCAACACAACTTAATGCAGTTCTTGGAGCAGGCGCAAGTGGTATTGTTTCGATTACCACGCCCGGCGGCACAGTCACGCAAGGGGGCTTTACATTTATTCCGCCACCAAGTATAACATCTTTTACCCCAACAAGCGCAGCACAAGGCGTAACGGTGACGATTATAGGCACAAACTTCAGCGGTGCAACGGGTGTGAGCTTTGGCGGTACGGCAGCAACGAGTTTTAGCGTTGTGTCTTCAACGCAGATTACGGCTGTCGTGGCGGCAGGCGCAAGCGGCGCAGTAGCCGTTACAACGCCGGGTGGTACAGGCAGTCTTGGCGGGTTTACGTTCATTGCTCCGCCAAATATCACCAGTTTTGCCCCTACGAGTGCCGCAGCCGGAGCGACGGTAACGCTGACAGGTACGAACTTTACAGGTGTAACAGCAGTAAGTTTTGGCGGCACGGCAGCCGCAAGCTTTACGGTTGTTTCCTCAACACAAATCACGGCAGTCGTTGCCGTGGGCAGTGCAAGTGGTAACGTCTCTGCTACCGGACCCGGTGGCACAGGTACACTTGGTGGTTTCACCTTTATTAATCCACCGTCCATATCGAGTTTCACGCCTACCAGTGCCGCAGCCGGAGCGACGGTACTCATTAACGGCAGCAACTTTACGGGGGTAACAGCAGTGACGTTTGGTGGCACGGCGGCTGCGAGTTTTACTGTTATCACTCCGTTCTTAATGACGGCGGTTGTCGCTTCTGGAGCAAGTGGTAATTTGGTGGTAACATCGCCCGGCGGTACTGGGACGCGAACAGGCTTTACGTTTGTTGCCGGACCGATGATTACTTCTTTCTCGCCTACTGGTGCTGGTCCAGGGCTTACGGTAACGATTACCGGGGCTGGATTTTCGGGTGCAACAGCAGTCAGCTTTGGTGGGATGACAGCAAGCAGTTTTACGGTTATTTCCGCAACACAAATCACGGCAGTTGTTGGTGGCGGCGGTGCAAGCGGTAGTGTCTCCGTCACAACGCCGGGCGGCACTTCTACTCTTGCGGGTTTTACATTCGTCCCGCCACCAACCATCACGAGTTTCACACCGACAAGTGGTGCGCCGGGAACAATGGTATCAATTATCGGAACTAATTTTTCAGGTGCGACGGCGGTCAGTTTTGGTGGTGTAGCGGCAAGTAGCATCACCGTTATTTCGCCAACCCAGATAGCAGCCACCGTATCCACAGGTGCAACCGGTAGCGTATCGGTAAGTACGCCGGGCGGCACGGCAAATTTGGCTGGCTTTACGTTTGTTCCGCCCGTACCGACTATCTCGGCATTTACTCCCGTATTTGCCGCAGGAGGGACATTGGTGACGATTACGGGTACAGGCTTTTCGGGCGCAACGACGGTGAGTTTTGGTGGCGTAGCGGCAAGTAGCTTTACGGTTGTTTCGGCAACGCAGATTACGGCGATTGTTTCTGCCGGTGGGGCAAGTGGCAGTGTATCGGTGACAACGCCCGGCGGAACGGCGGCTCAAAGTGGTTTTTCGTTTGTTGCTCCGCCAACGATTACCGGTTTTGTGCCGGCAAGTGCAGCCGCGGGCGCAACGGTGACAATATCGGGTACGAACTTCACCGGAGCAACGGCGGCAAGTTTTGGCGGCATTGTGTCGAGCAGTTTTACCGTTGTTTCTCCAACGCAAATTAGTGCTGTCGTTGGAGCCGGCGCAAGCGGCAATGTCTCGGTAACAACAACCGGTGGTACGGCCACTCTGGCGGGTTTTACCTTTATTCCTGTTCCGGCAATTAGCAATTTTACTCCGGCGACCGCGGGACCAAGCTTTACGGTATCCATTCTGGGGGCAAATTTTAGCGGCGCAACCTCTGTGCGCTTCGGTGGTGTACCGGCAAGCAGTTTTACGGTTGTCTCACCAACTCAAATTACAGCAACCATTTCTACGGGTGCTAGTGGAAGTGTTTCCGTGACTTCGACTGGCGGCACTGGTTCATTGGCGGGCTTTACCTTTGTCTTACCTCCTACGATTACCAGTTTCACGCCGCCCAGTTCCGGTACAGGCACGGCAATTACTATTGTCGGGACGAATTTTACGGGTGCAACATCGGTACGCTTTGGTGGTGTTCCTGCGAATAGCTATACTATCAATTCACCGACGCAGATTACTGCTGTTGTATCGCTCAGTGGCGCTTCCGGAAGTGTGACAATCTCCACGCCCGGCGGAACGGCAAGTCTGGTAGGATTTACCTATCTCCCGACTCCGACTATCACCAGTTTCTCCCCGCAAAGCGGTGAACCGGGAGCTGTCATAACAATCATTGGAACAAATTTTACCGGTGCTACTGCCGTGAATTTTGGTACTGCCACGGCGGCAAGTTTTACTGTCGTGTCCCCAACACAGATTACTGCTGTTGTGCCGGGTAATGCCGGTGGTACTATTGCCATTGCTACTCCCGGTGGCACAGCCACTCGTTCCGGTTTTAACTTTATTCCCGCACCGACCATCACTGGTTTTATTCCTTCCAGTGCCGGTCCGGGTCAGACTGTTACGATTAGCGGAACAAATCTTACTAACTTGACAGAAGTTCGATTTGGTGGTATTAAAGCAAAAGAATTTACGGTGATTTCCGCAGCAAAGATAACGGCAGTTGTAGCAGACGAAGGTGCTAGTGGAAACGTCGAAGTTGTTTCTCCCGATGGGAATGATGAGTTGGCAGGATTTACATTTATCCCGCCTGTACCGATTATTACTAGCTTTTCGCCTACCGTTGCCGGACCCGGAATGACCATCACTATTAGTGGTACAGGTTTATTGGGTGCGTCTTCCGTGAGTTTGGGTGGAGTGCCGGCCGTGGTCTCGGCGATTTCTCTTACCCAGATTACTGCTCTGGTGACTACAGGTGCAAGTGGCATCGTGTCAGTGACGACACCGGGTGGCATGGCAACCTTGTCGGGATTTGTCTTTGTGCCTGCACCAGTGATTACGAGTGTGACTCCTATCACTGCTGTACCCGGTACGACGGTGACAATTACGGGTGTGAATTTTACAGGTACAACGAGTGTACGCTTCGGCGGTGTTGCTGCCAGAGACTTTACTGTTGTTTCCGATAGCGTGATAACGGCAGTAGTAAGCGGGGGTGGCAATGTTGCGGTAATAACTCCGGGAGGAACTGCCCTTTCGACCGGCTTTACAACCATACCGCCACCAATTGTGACAAGATTTACACCAACTGTTGCCACTTCAGGTGCGACGATAACGATAGAGGGTGTCAATTTTGTGGGTGTGCGTCGTGTGAGCTTTGGAGGCATAGAATCAAGTAGCTTTGCCGTTCTTTCCCCGACCCAAATTACTGCTGTGGTAGCCGCAGGAGCAACTGGTAGCGTGTCGGTGACCACAACAGCCGGCACAGCATCACTTTCAGGATTTACGTTTGTCGTACCACCCACAATTACTGGCTTTACGCCTACAAATGCTGGTGCTGGTACGGCGGTGACTATTTCCGGAACTAATTTCATTAGCGTAAGTAGTGTGAGTTTTGGTGGCGTGAGTGCAGC
>JANYDO010000099.1 GCA_025363605.1 Candidatus Kapaibacterium sp. | reverse complement strand
AACAGTTCGGTGGAAGTTGCACGTTGTACTGCGCCCACGCGAACAATATAGGACTTGTGGCAGCGCACGAAGTCTTGCGGCGAAAGACGTTCTTCTAATTCTCCGAGTGGCAGTTTGATGAATGCCGTATCATTCTGTGAGACAAGGTGCAGGTTTTTATCGTCGGCTTCTGCATAGAGAATCGTTTCACGAAAAAACATGGCGGTAGTCTCTTCCTCGTCACTACTCAGAATCGGTAATTTTATTATTGCACGCTGAAAGCGGTCAAGAGGTTCTTGGGAGTGTTGAAAGCTCGGCGTGGGTAATCCCTGCTTGATAGCCAGCAGCTTTGCCTCGGTGACTTTCAAGCGATGTTCCAGCTTGCGTCCGTGTTCAAGAGCATCAATATAATCCTGCACCTCTGCCCTTTTGTGAAGAATCTTCCCGAACGCCTTTTGGAGAGCCACGTGGAGCTGGTCGCGGAAGAGAATCATCTTCACATCTTTTTCCACAAAGGCAAGACATTCGGCAGATAAAAGTTCGTCAATGTAGTGTTCGCGCGGATAGGCGCTCATGCAGATGAAAATGATAGTGCGGTCGCGCCATTCGGACACAATATCGAACCCACTGCCGTCGGGGAGATTGATGTCGAATAAAACTGTATTGGGGGTAAAGGTTGCGGCGCAAGCTCGTGCTTCGGCAAGCGAGGAAACATAGCACACACCCGCTATGTCTTCCTCGTCAATGAGTCGAGGAAGGAGGTTCTGAATATGGGTAAGCGTCTGGGGAGTATCTTCGATAACGAGTAATCGCATGGATTCAGCACAAAGTTTATTGGGTATGAGAGGATACCAAAGCTACTTGTACATCAAGAGCAAGACGTTGATTGTACTATGAAATGGAGGAATGCAAATGTATCGAATGTGTCCAGACTGTCCAAACAAATTCACTTCTCAAGGGAGTGCCACACCCGCCACACGTGCTTGAATCGTTGAGGCTTTGCGCTGAATGTAGGCAGAAGGCTTTGCAGGAGACCATTTGCGGGGATTAGGCAGCACGGCGGCAATAAGAGCCGCTTCGCGTTGTGAAAGTTGCTGGGCGGATTTGCCGAAATAGCGCTGTGATGCGGCTTCTACGCCATAGACACCATTGCCCATTTCAATCACATTCAGATAAACTTCTAAGATGCGGCGTTTTCCCCAGATAAACTCAATCAAATACGTGAAATATGCCTCGAAGGCTTTACGGATATAGGTGCGAGAGGGGAAAAGAAACGCATTTTTTGCGGTTTGCATGGTGATAGTGCTTGCGCCGTAGAGCCGTTTACGCTTGATTTTGCCTTGTGCTGCAAGGCGTTCTGTGCGCTCATTACGCTTTTGTGCTTCCTGCACGGCATCCCAGTCAATTCCTGTATGCGTAAGGAAACGTGCATCCTCGGAGGCAATGACGGCTCGCTGCACGGCAGGCGAAATTGCTTCCAATGGAACCCATGTTTTATCAATGCCAACCCATTTTCCTTCCAAGCCGCCCTCGATAAGACGAATGACCATAAGCGGCGTGAGGGGAATCGGCACAAAGCGCGTAACAGCGACGAGCGCAACCGAGAGCACAAGAAAACCAACAACAATGCGCACAAACCAGATAAAAAGTTTTTTTACCATACCACATCTCTCTCATTCCGTAAAGCTGCTGTGCAGAAAGCCACCGTGCAGCAAGTTGCTGTGCAGAGGTCTTATATGCTTCGTTCGCGCTCTAAACGCGCCAGATTTTCCGTTTGCTTTGCGCCCAGTACGCGGCGGGCATATTCGCTATGGAATCGGTGAAATTTACAAAAACTATGCTGAACAGAATACCACTCCGCATCGGTGAAGGTTGCGCCTTTGACGGCTTCAAGTTCTTTGCGTAAGCGGGCACTCATATCAAAAAATGTATCCGAACCAACATTAGCGACATCGGCATCGCAAAGAATTTCTTCTACCTTCGAGCGCGGTTGCTGCGGCATTTGCGTAGAGAGAATGGCGGAAATGACGCGCTCCACAAAATCCGGTGCGCAGCCGAGTTCTGAGAGATACTCTTCTGCAAGCTGTACGCTCACGGCTTCGTGCCCGTCGTAGGTTTCGGTATAGCCAGCATCGTGGAACCATGCTGCCGTCAGCAGTACGCTCATATCCTCCTCCGACAGTTCACACGCTTTGCCAATACGCTCAGATTCTTTGACAACATCTTTGGTGTGCTGGATGTTGTGAAAGGCGTACACTGATGAGAGTTTTTCTTCCAAAAGCCGACAAATATAGTTGGCTACATCGTCAACGATACGGTTGCGGGTGGAAATATCCATTGTAAGCGTTTCTGTCATTGATTCGTACTGCTGCTTGTAGATGATGCTTGTACGCAAGGCTTGTACTCAAGCTGTTCCGCCAAATAATATTTCACTGAATTCACAGATGCGAGAGCAGATTCACGATTTGTGTAGCGTGAAATGATAACGTTTATGTGATGAATTTACTCAATTCTTGAATTATAGTCAATCTATTTCCTCACAAATCATTACAGAGTAATCAGACGCGGCTCTTCGATGTGCGGTCTTAAACTTTCCGGCAATCTTTCTCGTCTATATCAAAACAAACCTCAAGACCGCATAGAACCTTGAAGTGTTAAAATGTGTTAAAGGCAAAACGGAGCATCAAAAAGTGAGTAACTAACTTCTCACGTCTGCGTATTTTGCTAACGTTGATACAATTTTCTTGTATTATCTTTGTTCCATATTTTGTTTCATATTTTGTTTCATATTTCACCATTGGAGTTACGACCATGAAAAATAGACCGATGCTTGCAGCGATTGTGCTGGTGGCAATTGGCGTTGTCATTGGCGCAGCGATTGTCTCATTTTTTGGCGAAGACGGCATTAGCTCGGCATTCGCACAAGTGCGTAAACGCATTGAACTTGGCTCAGGACAGCCTCCGGTTAAAATAGAATCCTCTGCACAAGTTCTCAATAATGCTTTTGTAGCAGTCAGCAAAGCTGTGAATCCCTCCGTTGTAACGATTGCCGTTGTGACCGAACGCAAGGCAGACCCACGCACAAAGCAACTTGAGGATTTTTTCGGATTCCGCTTTTTCGGACCAAATCAGCGTGGGCAACGCGGACAGCCGCAACAGCAGCCCGATAGTGATGAAGACAGCGAAGAACAAGGCTTTCGTTCACAAGGAAGCGGCTCCGGTGTTATTCTCACAGGCGATGGCTTCATTGTTACCAATAACCACGTTATCGAAGACGCGAAAGATATTACCGTCACGACCTTCGACGGACATGAACTGAAGGCAAAACTTATCGGACGCGACGAACTCACCGACCTTGCTGTTATCAAAGTAGAACCCAAAAGCGGTATGACGCTTACACCGTCATTCGTTGGCAATAGCGACGAAGTACAGGTGGGCGAATGGGTCGTGGCGGTCGGCAATCCGTTCGGAACGCTCCAGTCCACCATTACCTCCGGTATTGTCAGTGCCAAAGGGCGTGGTTTGTCCGGTGCGGGAAGAAACCCATATAGTGTAGAAAATTTCATCCAAACCGATGCTGCCATCAATCCGGGCAATAGCGGCGGCGGGCTCTTCAATCTCGAAGGGAAACTTATCGGTATTAACACAGCTATTGCCACGCGCACAGGCGCTTTCCAAGGCTACGGGTTTGCTATTCCGGTGAATCTTATGCGCTCGGTCGTAGAAGATTTATTAGATGACGGCAAAATCAATCGCGGTTATATTGGAGTGCAAATTACTTCTGTGAACGAAGCGACTGCCAAAGCCGTTGGACTGGACAAAATCTCCGGTGTGATGGTGCAAACAGTCATCAAAAATGGTGCAGGCAAGACAGCAGGATTACAAGAAGGCGACGTAATTTTGGAAGTTGACGGTACGCCCGTCAAAACCTCCAACGAGCTCCAGAGTCTTGTCAGTATGCGCCGTGCAGGTGATAATGTCAATCTCGCCGTTTGGCGCGACGGCAAGCGCATCACCAAAACGGTCACACTTAAAGCCCGCGACGACGATAAAGAAATTGTCGCCGAAGCAGGCAGACCAAGCGCTCCGGCCGACAAAGAGCAAGACAATGCGCCCATTAAATTTGAGTCTCTCGGCTTGACCATTGAACCACTCACAAGCGCACAGCTCAAGCAGCTGGATATTTCGGGCGGTGTAGTCATTTCTAAAGTAACGCCATACGGCGAAGCAGAAAAAATTGGCTTACGCCCCGGCACAGTTATTCTCAAAGCGGACAAACAAAACGTCCAGTCGGCAAAGCAATTCCAAGCAATTATTACCGCAAAGCGCGGGCAAGCAGTGCTGCTCCAAGTCAAGGATGGCAATAGTGTCCGCCTTGTGGGACTGGAAGTACCACGCCAAGACGGTTGAAACCTTCCGTAATTTAAGCTATTCAAAGCCGTTTTGTACCTCTACAAAGCGGCTTTTTTGTATGCCTACACTCATTCTCGTTCGACGAGTGCGGTTCTCATTCTGAAACGCTTCTCGGTTGTTGATGTGTCAACTGTTTCGTTTTAGAGCAGTATTGTCTCTAAGCGCTTTGCCCTCGTAGAGATATTTGCTTTGGTGATATTTTGCCCGTTTGTAATGTTTTCTTATCTTGACAATAGATGCAGTGCATCATTGGAAGAATAATAAAAAAGTCGGACAAAAAATGCCGCCCGAAAAGACGTAAAATCTTGAAATGGCATATATTTTGGTCATTGGTAAGACCATTCAATACTTGTTGCATATTTCCCCTGTTTCATGGATTCGTTTCGCCATAGTGATAGTCACCAATATCTTATCCGCCGCTTGAATACTCATGTTTTGGCACTATTGGCTGTGCTTGCTTTTGTGTGCCTGCCCTTACGCATACAAGCACAAAGCACGTCGCAGACTTCTACGCAGCGTGGTTTGCGTTGTAACGATGCGATTAGCTTTTGCCAGACCACGTACAGAACACCATTTCTCACGGATAGTACGATTCTTCAAGAGCCGCTTCCTACGCTGCCTTGCATTGAGCAGATGCCCAGCATTGCAGCGCCGCGTGTCAATGGTGTCTGGTACAAAATCACCGTGTATCAAAATGGTGATTTGGGCTTTGGTATTCAACCAATGAACCAAGATGGTAACCTTAATAATCGTGTGAATCTTGATTGGGCGCTTTTCCGCCTCACCGACAGTACTGCTTGTGGTCATCTCGGCGACCCCATTCGCTGCAATAGCGAAAAGCGCGGTGGCTTGACCGGTGCTATCGAGACTGCACCAGACGATCCGTCTAATCCTGCCTTTAGCGCTCCCATCCGCAATGTCCGCCCGGGTGATGTTTTCTTACTGCTTGTGCTGAATCCCGACAATCACCGCTTTGGCTACACGCTTGATATGGGCTTTTCCTCCTCGCAGAATCTTACTACCCAGATTGCTCTTAATCTCAAAAGCCTTTCGGCACCGCCCAACGTTTGCCAAACGAACACACTTACGGTCGAAATTTCTGATAATGTGATGGTCAATGCCGCCACAAGTGGCGTTTTCTCGCTTGTCAGCGCACGTGGCATCCGTCCTGTTATTACCCAAGTAGCATCGCAGCGATTCGGCATTACTACCAGTGCTTCAGCAGAGGCACTAGATAAAGTATTTACACTATTCCTTGCCAATCAAATTGAGCAATCGGAAACCTATACCCTGAGCATACGTCAAGCGCTCCCGTCCGTTTGCCAAAGTCTTAGCACTTCAGCACAGATTTCTGCAGCTATTGCCGTCGGACCACGAGTAGAGATTACGGGCTTCCGTGAATACTGCTCCGATGGTGCAAAGCTCACGGCTTCGTCGAACTTTCGCTCATACTTTTGGGATAATGCCCGCACGGGGCAAAGCGTCGGCAACACACGCTCGATTACTGTTCCCGAAGGCGAATACCGCTTGACGGTGATTGACAACAACGGCTGCCAAGCCACAACCTCTGCTATCGTTCGTTCCACAACAGCTATCACGCTGGCTCTTGGCGCACAAGGCGGAAAAACTTCGTTCTGTAACTATGGCGACGGACGCGACGGTGTACTGCTCCAAGCCACGCCCGGTTTTGACCGCTACGAATGGTTTTTCAATGGTTCGCCTGCAACGGGCATTGCGACGACTGGCACAACAAGCGAAAAATATGTCTTTGATTCTCCGGGCTTATACAGCGTTCGCGCTTACGTTAATGGCTGCGAAAGCGTTTCGAGAAGTCTGAACGTCACGATGTATGCCGTGCCTGCAAAACCAATGATTCAACGTATTGGGAATTATCTCAGTGTTGTTAATCCGCCAGCTCCGGGACTCAGTTACTACTGGATTCGTCGCACGGCGGAGGGTAAAAGTGTTGGGGTGGAAAACGGCTGGGAATGTTCGCCCACCACAAGCGGCACATACTTTGTTCGCCTGACGAATCAAAATGACTGTTCGCTTGACTCCGATACTCTTGGAATTAACATTACGCCTGTGCGGATGCGGCTTGAGACCGGCTCCTATTCTGCCGAGCAAAGTCGACAGTTTGATATGCAATTCCGCCTTACGCAGCTTCTGAACTCTGCGGAAATAGTCGGTGCGACGAGCCTTACCTTCACTTTACGCTTCAATGCCGGTTTGCTCTGGCTCTATCCTTCCTCTCAGCGCGGCGCTCTTCAGAATCGTTTCGACTCGCTTTCGTCCGACCGCTCTATTACTGTCAATTTCAATCTACCGGCACGCTCAACGTCAACTCCGTCAGCAAGCGTTCCTATTGGGACGTTGCGTTTTCTTGCTACGGTGCCGAGCGCAGCGTTACTCCATATTACCAGTGCCACCCGTTTATACTTGGAAAATATTACGTGCCTTACACCAACGGGCAAAGTTATTCAGGGCGTTCGCGTTGACACAACTCTTGGTTCGTTTAGTTTGCTGAATGCCGGAAAATTCTTTGGCGGCAGTGCTGCTTCAAACAATAGTTCAGAAACAATTTCTTCACAAGGGCAGGACAATACCGAAACGGTAGCCATCGCCGCTCATCCGAACCCGACCTCAGGAGACTTGACGGTAGATTTTTCCGTTGCCAGCCTCAAACAGGAAACAATCGTATCAGCATGGTTGCAGGATGCCTTTGGGAAGCGTATAAAAACGCTGCTCACCGATGAACGAACCCGTACAGGTATCCACTCGCAAGATTTTGATGTTAGCGATGTCCCAAGAGGTACATATTTTCTCATTGTTCGGACTTCGGACACGTATCGGACAGCGATACTTTCTATCACCCGATGAAATCATGTAAAAAACGCCATAAACGCTTCTTCTCACATCTCCGCAATGTCATGCACACCATCCCAAGCGTGGCATCATTGCGGAGTTTGTGCGTTTTGTGCTACGCTGTTGGTGCGTTTTTCCTCTCGTTTTCTCACCCAGCCCACGCACAGTTGCAACAGCGTGAGCCTGTTCTTTGGCGGGCAGGTGTTTTTGGTAGCTACGGATTAAATTTTCACAAAGCTTTATTCGATTCTCTTTCGGGATTAGTAAATTCCTCACCACCCTTCACAGGCGGCAGAGGAACAGGTTTTACATTGGGAGTGCTGTTTGAAAAGCCGCTATCACATGATTTTTCTCTCGCAGGGCGTGCTTCCGTAACACGTCTTGACGGCTCAATGAGTTCACGAGAGCCTTATTCCCAATTTGAACCTGTTAGCGCCCAACTTATTGAAGCCGAGTTGGAATCACAGTTTTCTACCAGTATTACGGCTTTTTCCCTTGAACCGCTTGTGGCGTGGCATCCTTTCCCCAATGCCTCTGTATATCTGGGCGGGCGTATTGGTTTTAGCGTGGGAAACTTTATCCAAGACCAACATATCGTCAATGATCCCAGTGGTTTGCTGCGCTTGCCCTATAATAATCAAACAAGCTCCATCCTCACCCCAAGCCGTGACATTCCCAGTATCTTTATTCCGCAACTTAGCGCTCTCGCCGGACTCAGCTACGCCATTCCATTAGACCTGGACGAAACGATTTTCCTTGCGCCGGAAGTGTGGTATGCCTACAATTTCACACCGTTTGTCAGTAATTTCCCTCAAAATCAAACGTGGACAATTAACAGTCTTCGCGGCGGACTCAGTATGCGGTATTCGCCCGAAGCAGCCCGCCGATACTTGCCTCCGGCGATAGTTCGCACGGCAGAAACGCCGCGATTGGCTATCAATATCACGGCACTTGCGCTGGACTCCGGTGGCGCGGAATCGCTGCTTTTGCGACTCCGCATGGAAGAGACGCTTTCACGCCAGACGCACCCACTTTTGCCGTACATTTTTTTTGATAAAAATAGCGATGTCGTTCCGGCGCGGTATCTCCGGCTTCTTCCCGCGCAGACGGCAGTATTTTCCGAAAAAATGCTGGCAAAGTGGGGAACACTCGAAATCTATTACCACGCCTTGAACCTCATAGGTAAGCGCCTCCGTGATAATCCTACGGCAACGATTCGTATCGTGGGCTGCTCCGGTGCCGATGAGCAAACGGCGGATTCCGGCCACATCGCCCTTGCCACGCACCGTGCTGAGGCGGTGATGACCTATCTGCGCGACCTTTGGCGTATTCCTATGGAACGCCTTGCCATAGCAGTACGCGAATTGCCCGCCGAACCAAGCCCTCTGGCTACCACTGCCGCATACGCCAGCGTCGGTCATGCAGAAAATCGCCGCGTGGAGATTTATTCGGATTCATGGGAAATCATGCGCCCCGTTGCCCAGTCGGATACACTCATGGAAGCAACGCCTCCGGCAGTGAAATTTCTGCTGGGAGCCGCA
>JANYDO010000084.1 GCA_025363605.1 Candidatus Kapaibacterium sp. | reverse complement strand
TTCGCCCCCTTGATAAAGGGGGAACGGGGGATTTAGATTTTATGCGCCTTTCGACAAATCCCCCACTCGCTGCGCTCGTCGCCCCCTTTGTCAAGAGGGGGCTGATTTAATGCAGATTTCAGCCTTAACTTAATGACATTGTGATTTATGACTCATTTTTGTAATTCTGCAAGTTCGTCTTCGTACAACTTTTTCTGCATTGCTAAAAGCTGCATTTCTGCGTCAATGGTGGCGAGTTTTTGGCGCACTTGCTCTTGAGTAGTCGTTGTTGCGACGCGCTCTTGCAGCAATACGTGGTCAAGGAGCACAAGCGCGACCATTGCTTCTGCCACCGGCACGACACGCGGACAAATACACGGGTCATGCCGCCCTTCCACTTTGAAGTCTACCATTTCGCCGCTGCGATTTGCTGTCCGGACAGGTCTGGTAATGGATGAAGCTGGCTTCACTGCTATACGCACCACAATATTTTCGCCGTTGGAAATACCGCCCACTACGCCGCCCGCTTTGTTCGTAGTTGTGCGAAAATTTCCGTGTTCGTCTTTGTAATAGGGGTCGTTATTCTCACTCCCTCTAAGCAGCACGGAATCGAAGCCGTTACCAATCTCGAAGCCCTTGATTGCGCCAAGCGTCATCAGTGCGTGCGCTAGGTCTGCATCCAGCTTGTGATAAATTGGTTCGCCCAAGCCCGGCGGGCAGCCTTTGACAACAATTTCCACTACGCCGCCAACCGAGTCGCCGTCTGCTTGCGCGGCATGAATAACCGCAATCATTTTTTCGGCGGAAGCAGCATCCGGAGCGCGAACGATATTACTCTCAATCACACTTGCTTGCACATCGTTGGTCGAAATGTCCGATTGAACATTGCCGACTTGCCGCGTAAAACCAATAATGTTCACGCCTCGCTGCGCTAAAAGCTGCTTTGCCACTGCGCCCGCTGCCACTCGAAGTGCTGTTTCGCGTCCGCTTGCTCGCCCGCCGCCACGATAGTCAAACACGCCATATTTTTGCAAATAGGTGTGACTGGCGTGTCCCGGGCGCAGGATTTCTGCGATGTCGCCGTAGTCGTGTGAGCGCTGGTCTTGATTTGTGATGAGAATACAAATTGGCGTTCCGGTTGTTTTGCCGTTGTAAATGCCGCTTACAATCTGTGCTTGGTCGGGTTCGTTGCGGGGCGTGGTGACGCTGCTTTGTCCGGGCTTGCGGCGGTTGAGGTCGTGTTGAATTGCTTCGGTATCAATCGGCAAGCCCGGCTTGATGCCGTCCAGCACCACACCGATATACGCGCCGTGACTTTCTCCAAAGGTCATAAAACTATATGCGTTGCCAAACGAGTTAGAACTATTCATAGAAAAAGACGAAAGATGAAGGGGTAAAGAATGCCGTGTTTTTCCGAAAGGTAGGCATTTTCGTCCTTATTTTCAAGCACGAAAAACGGAATAGCAGATTTGAAGCACTCCAGAGAACTTTTATCTTAGCGGGCTTGCAGTTGCGAAAGCATCGTTTGGGCAAGACGATTGGCAGGATTCAAGCGTAAGGCTTCCTGAACGGCTTGTAGCGCCTCGCTGCGCTTGTTTTGGCGGGATTTCACCAATGCCACATTCAACCACGCAATGTCTGCGGCAGCACCGAATTTTGTTGCTTCTTGGTATGCCGCAAGTGCTGATTCCAAGCGGCTTGCACGGAGTTCTGTGTTCCCACGCTCAATGGCTTCTTGCGCAGAACAGAGCGCTAAACGTGCGTTCAGGGTGTTATCATTGGGATTGAGTGCGACGGCTTTTTGCAGATAGGGCAATGCCTCACCATAGCGCTGCTGGCGTGCATACGCCGAGCCGATATTGGCGTAAGCGAGATATGGTGTGATGTTGTAGGTGAGTGCCTCGCGGTAATGTGCGATTGCGGAGTCAAAAAGCGCTGTATTTGCTTCCGAAACGCCTTGCAGCGCTTTGTGCCCGCGAAACATCGCCCAATCGTATTTGTACTCACGGTTTTCGGGTTCATGCGCCAGTGCTTCCAAGAAATACTTTTTTGCCGAATCCCCTGCGGGCGTGTCTTTGTGCGGGGCATAGCGCTCGAAGTAGAGTGCAAGCGTGTAATAGCCGCGTCCGTAAGTCGGCGCAAGTGTGGTGAGCGCTGATGCACTGGCATAAACATCGCTCAAATAAGTGTTTCGTTGCAGAGAATCTTTTTCGTCCTTGAATTTCAAGAGCGATTCCAGTACAAATGCCGCGTGAGCTTTGATGCTGCGCGGTGTGGCGTGTGTGGCGGAGGCGGCAAGGTCGTATGACGTTTTCCAATCCGGTACGCGCACGAGTGTTCGAGCAGTGTAGGCAAGCGCGATAGCGCCTAATAGCACGATGAACGCTTTTTCAAATGATGAAATCTTGAAACGCTGCAAGAACCAGATTATGCCGGTTCCCAACGCCAAAGACCACGCCACCGAAGGCAAAAATAGGAAGCGGTCAGCCATCGCCGAACCGGAATACACGACGAGATTAGAAGCAATAGACATCGCGGCGAACATCCACAACAAGCCAAGTGCAGAGCGGTTTCCGGGCTGGTCTTTGGCACGAATGTACCACACGCCATGCGCTACGAGTGCGAGTATGAGTGCAATCGCCACGAAAGGCTGTACGCCCCAGCCGATTGGCTCAATGACCCGATAGCCGTAGTCGTAGGAGAGCGTAAGCGGGAAAGCGAGTTTGAGGATGTTTTCGCCAAGCACGGCAATTTTAGTCGGCAAAAGCTGTTCCTGTGCGGCATTGGCGTAGGGATTATTCAGGAGTGATGCAAAATTTACATCTTCCACTCCCCACGACGCTATGCGCAAACTCAGAAGCAGCCATACCAGCGCCACGGCAGCCATGCCAGCGAAAGCAGCACCGATGCGCTTTCTGTCAGTAATTCCGTCCGACTTGTGTGCTTTTACTATCCACATTGCGAGCGGAAAGATGGGAAGCATCGTTACGGCATTTTCTTTTGACAAAAGGGCGAGAAAAAATGCAGCAAAAGCGCTCAGAAGGCTTTTCACATCTCGCGTCTGGGCATAGCGAAGCACGAGCCAGAGTGCGCTTACCGCAAAGAGTAACGCCAAAAGTTCGTCACGGCTTTTGATATTGCACACAACTTCGGCATGAAGAGGATGCGCAGCAAAAATGAGTGCCGCCAAAAATGGCAATAGCGCATGAATACCGGCACAGAGCTGGATAAATACACCAAAGACGACCACAACTGCCAAGGCGTATAAAAGTGTATTTACAGCATGGCGCAGCACGACGTTATTTTCTGCAAGCTGATACTCAACGGCAAATGTGACAAGCGAGAGCGGCCGGTAGGCGCTTCGTTGCTTGCTGGCATGAAGTTCCTGTTTCTGATTGTTTTGCTCAAACGTGCCGGTAAATGTGGTCGCATTGGTCAGAATCTCCGGGATACCCGCCAAGCCCTTGACGACATTGGGCTGGCGAACGACCATTTCACCATCGTCCAGCACATAATCAAAACGGAGCGTTTGCCCGTAAAGCAAGAGAGAGAAGCAAGCAAGAATCAGCGCTTGAAGGCGGATATTGGTAACAAAGTTTTTCATTCCATGCACTCTAGGCAAGTATTGAAGGTATTGGTATCAATGCTGTTTTTTGTGAGTATGCTAAAAATCATAGCGATAAATCGAGTTAATATCCTCGTCGGGTTTCATCATCGCAAGGTCTTTGAGCAGCCCCGTATGCAAGTCATAGACCCATCCATGAATATAAGGGAAGTGGTCGTTTTTCCATGAACGCTGTACAATAGACGTTTCGGTAACGTTACGACATTGCTCAATGACGTTGAGTTCAACGAGGCGGTTAAATCGTGATTGTTCATCACCGATTGCTTCCAGTTCCGCCGCGTGGTAGCGATAAACATCTTTGATATGACGGAGCCATTTATTGAGCAAGCCTAAGTCTTTATGACCCATCGCATTCTTTACGCCGCCGCAGCCGTAATGCCCGCAGACAACGATGTGCTTGACGCGGAGAACTTCGACGGCATATTGCAAGACGCTTAAAAAGTTAAAATCCGTATGGACAACGAGGTTCGCAATATTACGGTGAACGAACATATCACCTTGCTCCGTGCCGGTGATGTCGGTCGGCGGAACGCGGCTGTCAGCGCAACCAATCCAGAGAAATTCCGGTTTCTGTTCGGGATAGGTACGCTCGAAATAATCTTTTTTGACGCTTAGTTTTTCTTCTACCCATGCGCGGTTGGCAAGAAGCAGTTTTTTGTATGATTCCATAATATTCTGGAGGGAATGTGCTTGAATTGGTAATATGGTTCTAATTGGATTTAGTTGGACAACTTTTGTCATGCCGACGTAGGTCGGCATCCATTGGCAGCCCATGAAACCGTGTTCTTTCGATATAGATACCGACCTACGTCGGTATGACAGAATGTTTTTTGCCAGATATTGGGAGGCGTTTTCCAACTAAATCCAATTAGAGCCGATAATGTTAATGTGCAGCCTGAACCTGCATTTCTTTGGCTTCAAAACTTTTATATTCAATGTCGATATTACGGAAAGCTGCCGATTCAGCAAATTCGGCAATAGTATCATAAATATCGCTATCAATAAATCGAGATTTGGAGCCATCTATCAGTAAAGTAGTATCGTTCGGAATACGGCATAGCTTCGCTTTTAGTTCTGATTTATTGATAAATGTCATGTCCTTGGTAAATCGCAAAAGGTAGTAATTATCGATATTTACAAGGGTAACAGCGAGTTGATGGTTCGCACGAATCACGTAAAACATCCCCACACTAAGCCCAATACCAATACCCATCAGCAAATCAGTAAAGACTACCGCTAAGACAGTAACGACAAAGGGCAAAAACTGCTCCCGTCCGGCACGAAACATTTGCCGAAAGAGTTCCAATCGTGTGAGTTTATAGCCAATAACGATGAGTATTGCGGCAAGCGAAGAAAGTGGAACACGATTCAGCACCGGAGCTAGAAAGACAACCGCAATAAGTAACAACACGCCGTGAACAATAGCCGACATTCGCGTCCGACCTCCGGCATAGACATTCGCTGAACTACGCACAATCACGGAGGTCATTGGCAGTCCTCCCAAAAGCCCGGACACTATATTGCCGATACCCTGCGCTTGAAGCTCTTTGTTGGTGTCGGAGATGCGCTTGTACGGGTCGAGTTTATCAATAGCCTCAAGCGATAGCAGCGTTTCCAAGCTGGCAACAATCGCCAGTGTCAGTGCTGTGGAATATATTTGAGGATTGGCAAGGGCAGTAAAGTTCGGGAAACTCAAACCATTGATAAAGGCAGTAGTGTTGCCAATAAGAGGAAGTTGCACCAGATGACCGTCCTCAGCACGAAGGTAAAAATCAGTCAACATCGCACGAAAGGTTTCGTTCAGTACAATACCAAGCACAACGACAATAAGCGGCGCGGGTACAAGTTTGAAAAAACGATGGCGCTTCAGGCTCGGAAGTTCCCAAAGAAGTAAGATTGCGATGGAAACAGCCGTAATAATAATCGCTTCAGGGTTAGCGCTGACAACAGAGCGAATAATTTCTGAAAATGTATTGGCAGTGCCCGTTGGTTCAAAAAAACCAAAATCGCCCTCAAAATCGGTGTCACGTCCTAGGGCATGGGGGATTTGCTTGAGAATAATCACAATACCGATGGCGGCGAGCATCCCGCGAATCACGCTCGAAGGCACATAATCGCCCAAAATTCCCGCCCGCATATAGCTAAAAACCAGTTGAAGAACTCCGGCAAGAATGACGGCAACAAGGAAATTCGGATACGAACCCAAATGCTGAATGGCTGTGGCAACAATCACTGTCAATCCGGCAGCAGGACCACTGACGCTCAAGGCAGAACGCGAAAACGTCGTAACGATTATTCCTCCCACTATCCCCGCAATCACCCCGCCCAGAAGTGGCGCACCGGAGGCAAGGGCAATCCCTAAGCATAGAGGCAGAGCGACCAAAAACACGACAAGTCCCGCCGGTATGTCGCGCTGAAAGTTATGGTACGGCGATAAATCAAGGCTCTTATGATGGGGTATCGCTGTTGCGGCAGATGATACTGATGGGGTAGATGTAGAGAGTGTGGTCATAAATTTTACATTCATTTGCAGGGAGGCAGAAGACAAATGCAGCAGCTTCCGCAGGATGAAGACAAAATGCCTGTATAAGGCATAAAATCTGACTCCTACGGCGCTCTCATCCTAAATCTATTACCCTGAAGTTTCTTATTGCGGAAGTTCAAAATACTGCCCAGAGATGGCTCTATGGCAGATGTGCGAAGATACAGAAAAAACATCCGTATTTGCAAGAAGAAAGCACATAGACGTGCAAAATATCGGTACTCTGCTGCATCTATCTTTCAAAGTGGCTTGCAGACAAACGTCGTGCTACCCTCAAAGCGTTCTTGCATAGAAGCAGCAACAGCACTGGCTTCGGTGCTGGTCTTGAAAAGTCCAAAGACGGACGAGCCACTTCCGCTCATCAGTGCAAACATTGCACCGGCTTCGTAAAGGTGCTGCTTAATGCCGCCAATAACGGGATATTCAGCAAAAGCAGGTTCTTCAAAATCATTGGTAAAGTATTGGCGCAAGAGGTTGGGCGAAGAGATTGCATCTTCCACGAGCGCTGCGTAATTCGTTGGCGTACGCTTCTCGTCTGCTTTTGAGCCGCGCTGAAGTGCGTTGTATGCCCATGCGGTGAGAATACGAATATTCGGCGAAACAATGACCACATAGTAGGGAAGACGCACGGATACTGGCTTTAAGATTTCACCACGTCCCGAACCCAATGCACAATCCATGTTTTCCATAAAAAACGGAACATCGCTGCCAACACTTGCCGCAACATTCAGTAAATGCTCATCCGAAAGCGCCGATGCGCCCCAGAGTGACGGTAACGCTCGCAAAACTGCACCGGCATTGGAACTTCCACCGCCCAAGCCGCCGCCGTATGGGATTTGCTTGCGTAGTGTGATGGCGAGTGAGGGTAAGTCCTTTTTACCGCCTTTGTGAGCGATTTCGTGCGCCTTTTTAACGGCTTTGTAGGCGAGGTTTTCTTCGTCGGCAATTCCTAAATCCGGCTTACAGTCCAGGAAAATGTTGTTCATCGTACCGTTTGAGCCTACAATAACGGTATCGGCAAGGGAAACTCGTACAAAAACGGTGTTAATTTCGTGGTAATTATCCGGTCGTTTATAGAGAACTTCCAGACCAAGATTGATTTTCGCGTGAGCGACTGTGCCAACTGCATTCATGGTGAATTATGAATTAAGAATGACGAATTATGAATTTTCCGTTGTATTTTGTGTACTGCCTTGCGTATGCAAGAGGCACGCAAGGATAACAAAGCAATGCTTACGAAACAGTGTACAAAGATGCAAAAAAATCCTCAAACACCCCCCACACAAATACAGCAGCATATCTCACCCCCAGACATTAGCTATCGTCAAGAAGTCTTCCGTAAATTGATTCATCTCTGTTCACTTTCCATACCCATTATCTATGCCCTTATCACACGGCAGACAGCGCTTATTATCTTGGCAAGCCTCTTTTTTCCTGTCTTGGTGATAGACCTTGCGCGGCATTGGATTCCTGCTCTTGAGCGCTTGGTGCGGCGTGTTTTTGGTAATATGATGCGGCAGCATGAACTTGATGAACAGCGCATTTTGCTCAACGGCGCGACCTATGTGCTCTTGTCGGCTTTGCTTTGCGTTCTGATTTTCCCCAAAATTGTTGCTATCACTGCTTTCTCAGTCTTAATCGTTTCCGATATTTCCTCCGCTCTCATCGGGCGAAAATTTGGCAAAACTAAATTTTTGGATAAAAGTTTGGAAGGCACGACCGCCTTTTGGATTTCGTCGTGGATTGTCGTTGGCACGGTATGGGCGCTCACGCAAGCTCCGTGGCAATATGCGCTGGCAGGTGCGGTGGCAACATTTATCGGCGGTGTCGTGGAGGCAGCATCCATACGGCTTCGCATGGATGATAATTTTTCTATTCCGCTCAGTACGGGCATTGTGCTGTGGGGAATGATTTTAGCACTCGGCGCGTCAGTTCAGACAAGTATTCTTGGGCTACTGGTCTGATTTCTTTTGGGAAGCAACAAGCCATTGTTCGATTGCCGTCGAGCACTCCTGAATAGTGTGTGTGGATGTATTGACCGAAAAGTCTGCATATCGCTTGTAGAGCGGTTCGCGGCGTGTGTAGTTTTCCGTAATATCACTTCGTAGGTCACCTTCGGAAAGGAGGGGGCGCTGTGCATCATTAGTATTTCCAATGAGCCTTGTGACGACATCTTCCAGCGAAGCGTGAACCCACACAATGACACCATTTTTCGCCAGAAGGCGCATATTGTCAGGGTTTTCCACAACTCCGCCTCCCGAATCAATAATGTAATCTTCTTTTCCCTGCAAGCCAACGATACATTCGGTCTCAATTCGTCGAAATGCTGCCCATCCATGCTCCTGCACAAAGTCGGTAATACTCATTCCGCAGAGTTCCGTTGCCAAGTCATCCGTAGAAATGCGCATACGTGCGAGCCGCAGGGCAAGTTCTTGCGACAGCGTTGATTTGCCCGTACCGCGAAAGCCGATGAGAACGATATTTTTCATGTAGTCTTGGGTTCAAAAGTGTGTATGGTACTTGTGCGGTACTCAATTGCTAATTTTAACTGCTCGCGCCGGCATAATGTGAAAGTGCCCAGTCAAAAAAGGCAAGAGCCGCCCAGAGAAATATTCCGCCTGCGCACACACTCCATATTGCAAGTCCCATATCCAACGTTCCCATAAGCGCCCGTGCGGGAATAGAAGCTACGAGCGCCAGAGGAAATAGATACAGAAGTGCTCTGCGCATATAACCTTTGTACACCGCATCGGGGCGAGAGGCGAAGCTAAATAAATTATGGTAAAGGTATTGTATGCCTTCGCCGGAAACTGTCCAAATGGAAAGCGCTGCAAAAAAAGTCTGAATGGCAACGTTGACGCAAAGTCCCGTACAACAAAGAACGAGAAAAAGCGCAATATTCAGCAATGGCGGCACAAACCCGGCAAGGTGCAAGGCGTAGATGAGGAAACATATGCCAAAACAAAGATTCAGTATCGCTGCAATGTTAATGTAACGGAAACAGGTCAGAAAAAAAGTGGAAGCTGGTTTTGTGAGGAAAAAATCAAGTTCGCCCGTGCGCACGTATTCCGGGAAGTGCCAGAAATTATGGGAGAAGAGCATCATATTGACGGCATCGGTTACGAAGAGTGTTCCCAGAAAGACGAGCATTTCCGCCCGCGAGAAACCCGCAATAGCGGGCGTGTGGAGATAAATTACCTCAAAAAGTCCGATTTGTACGCTATACCAGACCATATCCACCATAAACTGCATGAAAAGATGCCCGCGATATTCCATTTCACGGGAAAGACAGTTTTTGAAAAAAGATAGCCAAATGCGCCAATACATAGCAGAAGAAAAATTGTTGATAAGGCGAAAACGTTCACGCAATTTAGCGACAACAGTCCATGCGAGCAATCAAAAATATTAGGACTTTCACAAATCGCATCTGTCATACCGACGTAGGGCGGTATCCATGACGTGTATACGTTTCCGATAGATTCCGACCTGCGTCGGAATGACAGCAAACATGGACAGTTTGCGAAAGTCCCAAACATCAAACGTTGCTGTAACTATTTTGTGTTTTATCATATAGTGTTTTTACAATTAAAAAGTTTTCTCTAATTTTGATGTGAGATTTTTAAGACCTAAGCATCTGGACGGTAATACTCGGAACACAGACAAGTG
>JANYDO010000082.1 GCA_025363605.1 Candidatus Kapaibacterium sp. | reverse complement strand
GGTCATCAGTGCTTGACGGTAAATTTGGCAGTGCTAATCACGTCCTGTACGATTGCTCTCAAAAAGTAACTACCGCTTGGAAGTGCGTTCAAGTCGAAGCCCACCCACTGCTGCCCACCCGTGCGGCTGGTGTAGCGATACACCTCGTCACCTTTTGCGTTCAGGATGTACAGCACAGCAGTTGTCCCGACAGCCTGCTCAAAGCGGGCGGTCACGTAGTCGCTGGCAGGATTCGGATAGACTGTAAGCTCAATCGTATCGGCGAGGCGGACACCCGTTGTGCGCGGCACAACCGTTATCAAACCGCTTCGGTCTAGGATGCCCCGCGTCTGCGATAGCTGCGAACTTGCGAGTAACTGCAAACGCTGACCGTCATTTGCCGAGATGTACACGCCAAATTCCTTTGCACAGTTCGGGAAGGGCGGAGCGTAGCATTGCCACGCAGGAACTTGATACCGAGAGCCGGGCGCGGTCATAGTAAAAATCAGGTACAGTGCATCTTTCGCTAGTGTGCTGTCCAGTTCGTAGCGCACGGTGTAGATGTCGCCATTGCGAATTTTGGTGGTATCGCTGAAATTCAGGAACTTCACCAGTTGCGCCGGAAGCGGTACGCAAGACACCAGTAAGAGTGCTGTAAGGATGAGCAAGAATCGTTTCATAGTGGAATTGTAACGGTCAGTTTGTATTTGTTCTTTTTTGGGTCAGTCTCCACGCCCAGCGTTTGCGCTATCGGTGCAAGGATGCCCAAGAAAGGTTTTTCTGGTTCCGGTATCGTCACGTCGTTTAGCGCAAGTGCTTTGCATGGCTCGGTGCAATCAAAGCAAAGCCGATTTGTGCGCGGACAAGTTGGGTTCATCGTTATCCCAAAAACGGTAGTTTTTTCAAGCGCTCCGAGCCAAGGAGTTGTGGCACTTGGTCGTAGCCTTGTGCTTTGATTTTTGCTTGAACATCCTTGATAATATCGTTCAGGCTTGCCTCAGGCATTGCCCGTAGCGTATTGAGCAAATTGTACGAGAGCGCACCGTTGTAGCGTTTTTTGCCCGTAGCGTCGGTATAGACTGCATCAGCGCTGGTTTGGGCGGCACGACATCCGGCAATGACCACTACGCTGTCGTTCAGATTCGAGCGTCCACCGATGGTGGTCAGCGCTTTGGTAAGCGGAATTTTGGTCGGCGGTGGTGGTAAAAAGCGAGAGCGCGTCCCTTTCAGTTTCGGTGAACGGTCGTCATCCCACGCATGGCAGCAATCCAGAGCAAAGGTCAGGTTTGCACCTGTGGGAAGTTGCGCGTAACCATTGTAGAGGTCGTCGTCGGTGACAAAGGTGCTAAGATTGTCGAAATTCAAGTTCACGGGGCAAAGCGCCTCGCTGTACCCGTCCAGTTCGCGTGGGTCGTCTAGCTGAGTGCCGTGTCCGCTATACCAAAACAGGCGTTTATCACCTGCAATGGTATTCGCTAAGAGCCACGCATAGCCGGCTTTGATGTTGGCAGAGGTAGCTTTCTTGTTGAGCAGCATCCGTACTTCGTAGCCCTGTGCTGTTAATGTTTTAGCAGCGCTTTCCGCTTGCTCTTTTGTAAATCCACTGCCAGCGTACCCATATGTTTTCCCGCTCGGAGCAATGAACGCCAGCGCGTCGTTGGCATCGTTCACGCAGCCACGAAGCGGGCTACCGGGGTAAGTATTGATGCCGATAATAAAAGCCTTTTTTGCCGAGTGCGCGTCCTTCTCTTCAGCAAAGTAGCCGTCGGGGAGAGCCATATCGTCGCTGTCGGCATCGACTTTATCGGGGACTTCGGACTCAGTTGGTGACAGTGCTTCTGCATTGGCAATAATCGTAGTCAATACATCCGGAGGCGGAAACATCTGATGGATAGTCAGCCAGACCAGCCCGCAAGCTGCAACCAGACAAATGAGAACAAGTGCAATAATCATAAATAGTGTCCAAGTAAAATGAGTGAAGCGATTAAACCAATACCGATACTAAACCAGACGTATGGGCGACTGAGGAACCAAGCACTCGTCAGCAGTGAGCGTGTTTGCTTCGCTTCTGCCTGTGCATTGATAATCTGCAGCGTTGCCGCTCCAATCCCACCCGCTATTGCCCCCGCACCCGTTAGAACATTGCCCAAAAGAATCTGGACAATGCCCGTGACAAGCGGAACGAGGTTCGCGGCAATCGCAAGAGCTATAAGTTTGAGTGATGGGAGCTTCATGCTTTTGCTGCTTTAATTTCTTTGTACTGACCTGTGGACTGGATACGCTCGATAGCGTCCAGTATGCGGTCAATGGTGTAGGTGGTTTGGCGGACAAATTCGGTTGCTTCGTGGCGGTCGAGTGTTTTCAGTTCTTCGATAGCAAGCGGCCCGTTCGCTGCGTCGGCTGCAATGCCCGTTAGTTCAGGGATATTGCCCAAGAGCTTTGCAACGTCGTCAACGCCCAAACCATCGTGCAGGATGAAGAAACCGAAAATTGCCGAGCGCTCAAGAGCGCTGAGTGTATGCGTGAGTGCGGTAATGCTGCGAGTTGTCATGGGAGAGTCTTGATAAAGTGAAAAAATGATTATGCTTCAATGAGTACATACAGTACCGTGTTTTTTTTCCAGTTATCGCCCCAGAGGGTGATTGCCTGTGCCTTTGCTGCCGGATAGAATATATCCCATTCGTCAGGATGGAGTGTCTGGCAGCCTTCTGAAGAAGTGCTGTTGTAACCGCCACGGTGGATGTTGACACCGAACCAGCCTGATTCCTCTTTGCCGCCGTCGCGTGTTACCGTCACCACGCCTGCACGTTGGCAGATTGCAGGATGCGGGTGTGAGCCGTTGTGCGTGTCAAATCGGTACGACGGGTAAACGCCCGGTTTGAGCGATGCCATGCCTTTGTTGACTTTCGTATTCAAGCCTGTGCGTGACGGGTCGGTATTTGCCCGAAAGCCCGTGCAGACCGATTCAGTAAGCAGCACGATTGCATCGTCGTACACGCCACGCTTATTTGCATCAGGACTTTGGAAGCCACGGATACCAACCAGCACAAGCGGGTACTTTGTGCGGTCAATGGCGAAGGGCGTGATGCGACGCTCGATGTCGTCACGGGCTACGGTTATGTTTTTTGTAAAGCTCATGGT
This sequence comes from Candidatus Kapaibacterium sp., assembly GCA_025363605.1. Taxonomy (GTDB): domain Bacteria; phylum Bacteroidota; class Ignavibacteria; order Kapaibacteriales; family UBA4661; genus PH2015. The sequence continues at coordinate 1,051 of JANYDO010000082.1, read as the reverse complement.
TTTGGTGTAGTTGTAAATTCCATGCGTGTTTCGATGACTTTGATGCTCATGCTCATTTCGCCAATGCGCTGCATAAGTACCTCGCGCCAATCTTCGCTTATTGTGTTTTTCGAGTGCAACTCGGCTTCCAATCGCTCAATCTTCCCTTCTAGGTGTTCTACTTGCCCGACAAGTTTCCCTGTGCGGATAAGTACTCCTGCAAGCGAAAGCAGCGAGGTAAGTCCCATGACCAGTGAGCCGATGAGGATACTATTTTCCATGGTTATTTTTTGATTTGAAATATGCGAACTGCACCAGTACCACCCAAAGTGCCTATTGTAGCCGAGCCTTGGGTTTTCCCGCCTCCCACGCCGCCTGCCGCTGTGATTGTTCCGTTATTGACCAGTCCTTCAGCGTACAGGACGAGCATTGCGCCACCTCCCGAAGCACCGGCACCGCCGCCATTACCAGCGTTAAATACACCATTGACGCCTTTTGTCTCAATAACTCCTGTCGCACCGATGGTCAAAACGCCTTTCACTATTAGCACCAGCGTACCGCCTGTCCCGTTTGCACCGACATTCCCGCCGTCGTTGGTTGTCCCGCCGGGATTACCCGTGCCGCCACCACCACCAGCGTTACCGATGCCACCACTGCCGCCGTCTTCGCTACCATCGCCGCCAGTCGCATTGGCAGGGAGAGCGCCACCGCCGCCACCACCGCTCCCGCCGCTAAAGCACGTCCCTCGTCCACCTCTGCCTCCCGGAACGTTCCATGCACCGCCAGCGCCTCCGCTACCAGCGCTATCTGTGCCGTCCATGGGGGCTACGATGGTTGGTGTTGCGCCGTAGCGGGCAATCGTATAGACAGTCCCGTTACCATTGATGCGTTTTTGGTTTGCCTCAGTGTTGATGAGTGCCGAGCCTACATTTGCTAATGCCGTAGCCGACGCTGATGAATATGTGTCTGTCCCTGCTGCGGTGAAGCGCGGGAATTTCAAGCCAGCGGTTCCGGCACTGTCTCCTGCTGCTGCCGCGCTGACGTTTGCGCCCCGTGCGGTCATGCTGAGAGT
>JANYDO010000077.1 GCA_025363605.1 Candidatus Kapaibacterium sp. | reverse complement strand
TTCGCCCCCTTGATAAAGGGGGAACGGGGGATTTAGATTTTATGCGCCTTTCGACAAATCCCCCACTCGCTGCGCTCGTCGCCCCCTTTGTCAAGGGGGCTGATTTAATGCAGATTTCAGCCTTAACTTAATGACATTGGTCGTAAGGATATGTTAAGCAGTTTCGTGAAGCGTTTCTTCATGCACAGTAGAGTCTGGCATTGTTGGATTGTAGTGAGGCATCAGCGATATGAGAACGCCACTTTGTTCGTACGTTTCGCAGGAAAGTTCTGCCGTGTAATCCCCAAATTCTATTTCGCGTTCATTATCGTAAAAGGGAACGTTCACATTGACAAGGATGTGTTCTTTATTATCCGGATTTAACCAAATGTCAAAGTCAGTGGTAACGTCGGGAAATTGCTTTTTCGTCTCGTCAATCATTGAACGCACAAGATTACGCTGCAAAGCCGTCAGATCATAGAGATTCAGAGTCATGGTCGTATTTTTTCAGTAATGGTTGATACTATCGTTATTGCGGTTTTCATGCTTGTTTGAGCAACATTCTTTGAAAGTGCTGCATTGCCGTAGTCTGCACGAATGCGGTTCTGTTGCAAATCATACAGCATTTTTTTCATATCTGCCGGAAATATCTTGCGCCGTGCCACAAGTTCGCCACAAAAAGCGCTTAACACTTTCGCATGGTCAGGAACAATCGGCACCCCGAAGTGCAGACACGCCACAAATGCTGCATCGAAAGCGGCATAGTAGGCGCGGTTGGCGCTTGCGTCGTAGAGCGCAGCGTTCAAGAGTAATTCGGCGGCTTGCAGGTTTTGTGCGCTACGATGGAGAAAAAGGTCGTGCATAATGTGCTTGTGGACTGGGGCTTACATTCAAAAGGTAAATTATCACCTTCGGCACTGAAAACCAATTCTTTGTGTGTCTTTTACGTCTTTTGCTTCACTCTTTTTCGTGCATCCGCCGCTCGTGTCCGCTGGTGTAGCGCAAATAACTTCGGTGCGGCTCGAAATGCTCCTCAGCCGTGAATGGCGCATGAAATCTATCGCCCAAAAGGTCGTTGCGTACAAAAAACGCATTTGCTCCGGCAAAATTACACCCCACAAGTGAATATTCTTTTTCCGCACCCAACTGCTCAAACGCCTTCAGGCTTGCACCGAAGCCGATACTGCCGTCCCACATCCACGTGGGGTCGTATTTTTTAATCCAGACGGTTGGTGGCGGAAAGGTAGCGTTGTATTCCATGACCACCACGCGCGGACGGTAGCGTTCAAGCGCCTTCCAGACGTGGTAATCATTGCCGTCAATATCTATGGAGAGCATATCAAATTCCACGGGAACAGCGTTTTGTTCAAAAAGCGCGACAATATTTTCTGCCGTGATGAACGTCTCCTGTACGCGAAGCTGCTTTGCAGCTATTGCGCGGGCAAATTCACGGTTGATAAATTCCACTGAAGGGCGATGACCTTCCAGCCAAAGCCCGCTCCAATCCTTAACAAGGAGATATGCAGTATTATTCTCCAAGCCATTGCCCACGCCAAATTCAACAAAAAACTTGTCCGTTGTGCCGATACGCCGAAAAATTTCTTCGATAATTCCGTCTTCACCATTTTGCGAATAGACCTTACATTCCGAGCGATTCAAGCGCAACGGCGAAGCATAACGTGGGTTCTGGAAAAGATGTCGTTGGATAAAATCTTCGGTTTCAATCTCTAGCAACCGCTGGAGTTTGTGATTCGCATTGCTGGTGTGCCAGAGACGTGAAAGAGCAGACTTGAGAGAATTGAGCATGGACGAGAAAAACGGTTATCATGGAAAAGTCGTAGCAATGCCGAAAAGCCGCACTACGACTGAAAAATTGTAATTACCCGAAGAACAATTAAGGTATCGTTACGGGCGTATCAAGCCGTAGGCTCATAATATTGATGCGAACGCAAGTATTCGAGGCGGTCTTGGAGTTGAGCTATTGGCACAAGGAGTTTGTCTTTGCCCAAGATAGCGTCTTCGCGTTTGGTGTAAATCATTTCGTAGTCTTTGCTCATCACAATAGCTTCTTCGGGGCATACTTCCTCACAGAAACCACAGAAGATGCAGCGAAGCATATTGATTTCAAATTTTTCGGGATAACGCTCTTTGTCGCGGGTGAGTGTTTCTCCGGCTTGCACCTCAATCGCCAAGGCGGGACACACGCGCGAACAGAGACCGCACGCCACGCAGCGTTCGCCGGACTCCTCCAGCACCAGCACCGGACGACCGCGATACGAACCCGTCGGCTCAAATCGCTCTTCGGGGTAATTGCGTGTCATCTTCGGACCAATGGCATTTTTGAACGTGGTAGCAAGCCCTTTGGCTATCTCTGGAAGATAAATACGTTCCCAAAACGTCATTTTTTGGGCGCGGGTGTTTTCGGTACGATTTGCCATAGTGTTTGGAAAAAATATTGAGACGAAGTAGTAATTGTTTGCTATTTGAGTTTGGCAGCGTGTTGCTGCTTATTGTAAGGCTCAAAGATAGTAAATTTTCTGAATATACGTTGCTTGAATTCAAGTTACAAGTGCGAAAGTTGTAAGTTCATGGAAAAGAATACCTCTGCTGGCGTTCGGAAGCCGAGAACCTTTCGAGGTCGGTTGTTTAATTTGTCCATAATTTTTTGGCAATCCTCTTGAGTCAGTAGCT
>JANYDO010000055.1 GCA_025363605.1 Candidatus Kapaibacterium sp. | reverse complement strand
GCTTGCCGTAGCGTTCCAATGCCTCATTCAACGCCTCTATGCAGAAGCCGACATCCATCGTGTTAGACAAACGCCACGTCTGGAGTACCGATATAACCTACGTCCCGATGGAGCGAGGCTTTTTGTATTTGGTTGCTGTTATGGATTGGTACAGCCGGTATGTCCTTTCGTGGCGTTTGTCTAACACGATGGATGTCGGCTTCTGCATAGAGGCGTTGAATGAGGCATTGGAACGCTACGGCAAGCCGGAAATCTTCAACAGCGACCAAGGAAGTCAGTTCACCAGCCCGCAGTTTACCAGCATCTTGCTCCGAAACGACATTGCTATCAGCATGGACGGCAGAGGGCGAGCAATAGACAACGTGTTCATTGAACGGCTCTGGCGCTCGGTCAAATACGAATGCCTCTATCTGCATCGTTTCGAGTACAGTGCTGAGGTCTGGGCGGCATTAGAGAAGTATTTTGATTTGCACAACCACCGTAAGCCCCATCAAGCATTACACTACAAAACACCTTCATCCGTGTTTTGGGCGGCAGGGAACCCTGCCAGTCTCTCACTACACCGATAATTCACCCTTTTGCTGTCCGAAGGATGGGGAGCACCTCAAATCATCCGAATGTAAGAAGTACATTCGATGAGATTGTCCATTTTCTAGTTGAAATTCACTAAAAAGCAGTGTAAAAACAGAGGGTCAAACAAGCTATTTTTTAGTTGAAATTCGGATTGGAAATTGCTGTTGAAAGAGCGTTTTTTAAGAGATTGAGGCGGTCAAAATTATTGACTTTTCTCATTCGTTCTTCGGCTTCGACGAGTCCTGCGGCAATCCAGCGAGAACGCTGGGAAGAGTTTTGCCAATGCTTGACCTTGCGCGTTGTCCGCTCCAGATGTGCATTGACGCTTTCGATGCAATTCGTGGTTGCAAAACTTGTCGAAAATTCTGTCATTTCCAAACGATGGAGTAATAAAGTCTCCTCCAAGCCTTCTTGGAGCGATTGTGCCGCCGAGCGATTGCGCTTGAGCAGGTCGCTTCGTACCTCGTTCAGACGCTCTTTTGCTCGTTTGTAGGTTGATTCATTGTAGGCACCCTGAAGCAAGGATTTGTAGTGTGCTTGCTCGCCTTTGGCGAGATAGGACAAGACATTTTCACGTTTGTGCCATTGACAGCGTTGAATCAGGGCATTCTTGCCAAAGACTTCTTTGGCAGCTGTAGAAAGCCCTTTCGAGCCGTCAAGAACGCACAGCAAACCGCCTTCGGAGGAAAACCCTCGTTCTTGGAGCGTCCGAAAAAGTTCACTAATGCTCAGACTGTTTTCGCTTGAGGTCTGAATGAACCCCAGAGGACACTTGAATCCATGCTCGGTAACGCCCAGAGCAATGACAATTTGTTCGCCTGCAAGATATTTGCCATCGACAAAGAGACCAACAAAGCGCATATCATCAAAGCGACGGCTCTCAAACTGACGCAAGCGTTCATCCGCGCGTTCTATGAACGCAGCATCAATACTGGATTTCTTCAATGCTCTGGCGTTGGGATTGCTGTTCAGTTCAGCGAAGTCCCGCACCGATAACCCAAGCATGATACCGCGCAGGAGATATTCTTCATCCAGCGTGATGTCTTGAAGACGAGCATAGCTTTCAAGCGGCTTCATGGTGTTCGTTTCTTGGTCTATCACACGAGGAACACTCACACTCAAGCGGTGTTCACCGATGCGTACCGAGCCAGGATTGTAGCCATACCGGGCGTAACGACCATTATGCGGCTTCTGGTGGGCATATCGCTCTCCACACAAGGCTAGCACTTCCTCGTTGAGAATTTCATTGATGAGCAGACGGCATATATCAAGATGATTTTCCAGCATAGACAGTTTGATGTCGGTCGGTTGTTGCAAGAGCCACTGGAGATTTTCGTGGTGCAAACGAGGCGGTTTCATAGAGATGTCTTCCAAAAATTGAGGTGGTAAAATATACCGAATTTCAACTAGAAGATACCTCTGTTTTTCCTCTTTTCTTTTAACGAATTTCAACTAGATTTTGGACAATCTC
>JANYDO010000004.1 GCA_025363605.1 Candidatus Kapaibacterium sp. | reverse complement strand
CATCATGTCCAATAGCACAATATCCGTCGGGAAGGACTGAAGTATCTCATTCGCTTCCGAAACCAAAGCACACACATCAAGCTCCGCAATAGGCATAGTTCGAGCTACAACAGCCACAAGAGTACGCCGAAATGAAATATCATCTTCGACAATCAGAATTCGCATTGCACAGTAGAAAAGTTATTGAGAACAATTGCACTACTATCGCATATCATAATTTCCCGCAAATTTACGCAAAAAAAATGGATACCGCACCAATTCGATGAACAGACTTCCGTCACACAAAAAAACAACGCCGCTTGAATCGTATGAATTCAAGCGGCGTTGCCCGTTGTTTTACAGCAATGTAGTATCCCGTTACTTCTGCACAACCATCTTCTGCCTAAAGACCTCGCGCGGCGTATGCAGCACGCACCAGTACACGCCCGAAGCCAAGTTTTTCGCTTGAAAATCCAGACTGTATGCACCTTTTGACTGCACTGCGTTCGCTAATTCCGCCACGGTTCTGCCCAAGGCATCGGTGATTTCGAGGCGTATCGGAGTTTCCTCCATGAGCTCATACTCTATGCGCGTCGCGTCGGTGAAAGGATTCGGAACGTTTGCCAGCAGCCTTGTTGTACTGACGTTGGCGCTCGTATTTGCACCTGCGTTTCTTGCCAGAAGGCTCTCACCACTTGTCAGGAAGCCGCCTTGCCGCACACGACCTGTCGTAAACGTCCACGTCTCCGACCAAGCACCATTATTCAAACCAAATCGCGCACGAACACGCCAGAAATACTGCCTGTTCACGCCGAAGTCCGTTACAAGCCATGTTGTGTCGGTTAATTGGTCGTTATTGAGATACACTAGGTCGAATAACGAATCATTTGCCACCTGCACTTGATACAGAAATGCTCCCGGCACACTCGACCACAAGAAGCGGATACTGTTTGGCTGCAAGCCCGTCGAACCATTCGGCGGCGCAATGAGGAAGGGAATAGTGGAGATAACAATCGGCGCTATCACTTCCACATCCAGCACTCGCACGATGGACGAAAAACCATTCGAGATAGTGACCGTTATACGCGCCCTGCCCGTCCGACCTGCCAGAGGTGTGGCAATGATACGATATTGGCTGCTACCGAGGTCTTCTATGCGGACATTGCCGACTGGTACAAGGTTTTCGTTCGAGCTTTGTATGGAGAAGGTAAGCGGATAGCCGCTTCCGTCATTGACGGTAATGGTGGACGAGGTGCTTGTTTCTGGGCGCGTGACGAGGCTTGGCGGAAAAAATTCCGAAGCCGTCGGCGGCGGAATCACCGTAAGGCGAAAACTCGTATTGGCGCTTAGTCCCTGCTGATTTGTCACGGTCAAAATAATATCGCTCGTACCGGATTGATTACGCGATGGTGTAACGGTCAATGTTCGCGCCGTTCCACCGCCCGTTACTTGCAGCCCGCCCACGGGCTGAAGTGTTTGATTAGAAGACTCAAAAGCAAAGCGCAGGGTCGTTATATCAAATGGGTCGTTCACGCTCAGTTGCCGCGTGGCGACTTGGTTTTGACCAATGATAATATTACCAATCGGTGCAACGACGGGCGGCAAAAGCGGCGGCGTGACCGTAACGGTAAAGTCCAGCGTTGCGGTTTGTCCTTGCTGATTGATGGCAGTGATGGTGATTGTTGATACGCCAAGCTGATTGAACGCGGGAGTCATCGTGATTGTGCGCAGCGTCCCGGTGCCGAAGAGCGCAAGATTGCTATTCGGAAACAATGCTTGATTAGACGACGAAGCGGAAAGCTGAAGCGTAGCAAGATTTTCGTCACTCGCCACAAATTGCAGTGAAATCGGCGTATTACGGGGTGTTGTCAGATTGATAATAGCTCTAAGCGTCGGTGCAGCCGGCGGCGGAACGACGGTGGCAGAAAAACTTGTCGAAGCACTCAGCCCGAAAGAATTTGTAACCGTAACGGTAATAAGCGATGTACCAATTTGATTCGGTGCGGGAGCAAGAGTGATAATTCGTGTCGTGCCGGAGCCACTGACAATAATATTATTTGAGGGAAACACATTCGGGTTCGACGAGGCGATGGAAAATCGCAGACTCGTCACATCGGCATCGCTCACCGTAAACATCGTTGCCACAGGCACATTCCGCGCCGTAGCGACTCCTGCAATATTACTAATGCTCGGCGGGGTCTGGTTTTGGAAGACCGTGACGGGAAAACTTATTGTTGTTGCAAGTCCGTTTTGATTTGTTACCGTCATCGTAATCGTCGCCGTCCCGATTTGATTCGGTGCGGGCGTGATAGTCAGTGACCGCCCTTGCGTTCCTTGCGGACTAACAGCAATATTGCTGGTGGGAATAAGCGCCGGATTCGAGGAAGAAAAACTGAATTGTAAGGACGATGTATTGACATCCTCCAGCGTGAAGGATGCTCGTACTGGCGTATTAACAGGAGTGGAAAGCGGCGCTATCTGCCCTACACGCGGCGGCGCAACGAAGACTGCTCTCAAAAGCGCAAAGGTAAGAATGTTGTTTTGATTGCGTACCCCAATATTGATAGCAACTTCACCGAAACGATTTTGTATCGGGGTGAAGGTAAGTGTGCGATTGATACCTGTTCCACCGATGATAATATTTGCATTCGGCACAACGTCAGGATTTGCCGAAGTCGGTGTAATAAAAATCATATTCGGATTTGCGTCATATACCCGAAAGGGGATTGTCACGGTTGTATTTTGGGGCAGAATAGTATCGCGCAGCCCCTCGACCACGGGCGGATCATTCGGTGCTGCGACATACAAGGTAAATACGCCTGAAGCGCCAAGACCGGACGGATTCAAGGCTCGGAGGAATACTATTGCCCGCCCTTTAGTGTTTGCGACAGGTCGCAGCGTAATTTGGCGCGAAGAAGCTGTTCCCGTGATAGCGATATTCGCATCCGGCAGCAACGCCGTATTGGACGAACTGGCAAAAACATTGACGTTCTGAGCACCGCTCTGGTCGAAAACATTAAAGAACGCCGAGATCGGCACACCAACTGCTGTGGCAAGGTCAGATACGGCAGTCATCGTCGGCGCTTGTGCCGGCGGGGGTTGCGTGACGGTGAGCGTGAACGACGTTCGTGCTGAAAAGCCACTCTGATTGGTAGCTACAAGGGTAATGACCGCCGAGCCAAACTGCCCGGCATTGGGCGTAATTGTCAGCGAACGCGACGAGCCAAAGCCAGTCACGGTGAGCGCGTTCGGCGCTGCTATGATAGTATTATCAATGCTGGTACTCATCGTCACCGTACCCGGACTGGCATCGGTAATAGTAAAGGGAACAGTGACTGGCGTATTGGCTGGCGTGGTCACGGGAGAAATAGCACTAATACTCGGACCGAAACTTGCCCCTCCAACTGTTATACGGAAAATCATGGATGTATTCTGCCCCAACGCATTTGTGCCGATAATCGTAATTTGCGTTGTGCCACTTTGCCCTGCCGTAGGCGTGATGGTCAGTTGGCGCGAGGAACTGCCTTGGGCAATAACAATATTGTTATCCGAAATCAGACTTTGATTATCGGATAAGCCCAGCAAGGATACCGAACCGGGATTCACGTCGGCGATGGTAAGTTGCACTGAAACGGGCGTATTAAGTGGCGTTGTGAGGTCGCTGAGTTGAGCGATATTGAGTTGCTGCGCCGAGAGCTTGCCGAGAGCAAAAAACATCAGCACAACCCATAGAATCGCCATAAGAAGCGCCGCTCTGATTAGCTGTGCATTGCTTCCGGCGCTCGCTTGAGAGCGGTAAGCGTGAGGTTTATCCTCAATAGCATTGGTACGCATACAGGAGTTTCCTTAAAAAATGAACAGGAATATTGTGAACGGGAACATGATAAGCAGTGAATATGATAGTAGAAAGAAAACAGATTCAAGCACCGAAAGGAATGCCGTCAAAACAAACGTTTGTGCGGCATTCCTTTGGGAAACATTGATTCGGATACATTCAAGCGTTTGTGACTAGAAGCGGAAGTTTGCCGAGACAAACCCAAATGTGGGTTGCCCGCTACCGATATTTCCTAAGCCCTGACGAATAATACGGGTATCGGTCGTGACATCCAGCGTGAAACCGCCGAAGACTAACCCGAAACCAAGCGATACACCTTCCGAAAGCGCATAGCCAAAATAGGACGGATAGACAACATCATTACTTTTTGCCGAAGAACTGTATCCGGCATAACCGGCGCGAAGACGCAACCAATCTATCACCGAATACTCAACGCCGATATTCCAGCGTGGCAAAATCAATTCCGAAGAAACCGATGATGCGCCCGGTACGCTTTGGCTCGGCAGATTACCGCCACTATTGCTCGATAAGCTCAGACCACCCACAAAAAAGAGTGGACCGACAGCGTAATTAAAGCCCATACCCACGTCAATACTCGTAACATTGCCAAAATACGGCGAAGCACTTTGGATATTGTAGATATTTGCCATCGGAATAAGCGTAAATTGCCGCGAAATCCGCGCGATATATCGCCCATTCACAGCAATCACCGTATTACCAAAACTCAGCGAGGCGCTCGTCGAACCCGGTACCGGAAGTGATACGCGAGGCAGTAAGACCGTCGCTGACAAGTCCAACATTGATTGCGTACCGGTGGTAATAAGCACACCAGCATTGAAGCCGACTTGGGTGATATTTGCCGTTGGCTGCGAGCGAGGTGCATTTGCTAATGGTGCAAGAGATGTTGTTGTGAAGGAAACGCCTGCCCCCATCACCACTCCGCCGCCTTTGCCGTCGCCTGTATTGTACGTTACTTGCAGTTGTCCGTTATTGCGAGCCTTGAGCTGCGTGAAGCCCGGAAGCGCCGCAATACCACCCGGATACTGACTTGCCAACCCCAGAATACTGGAAAGAGCAATTGCATTGACCACATCAGTATTGACAGCGGTTATGCCCGGAAATGATTCAAACGAAACCATACCACCCACTGTTACGCGGGGACTAATGTCGAAAATTGCACCAATAAACGGACCGCCAAAGTTACTAAGTGGCTGAGAATTTGATCCTGCTACCGAACCGGCATTGACAAAGATGCTATTGCGGAAGCGGTCGGCATACGCCGGATTGATGGTCAGCGAGTACGAATCCACGATAAATGGGTTTGCTGCGTAGGTGCGAATATCGCCGCCCATGCCATAACCACCACCACCAAGCGCCGCGTGCCGCGCCAAAGAGCCAACCTGAAGCGGATGCTCAATCGAAGCCAACGTGCTAATGCACAACGTACAGTAGTCAATCGGCGGTTGCGTCGGGCGAGCGACAGGTCGTGGTGCTTGCACGACAGGTCGTGCAGCAGTTCCCGTGCGTGGCACTCCGGGGCGATTAGTTGTCGCGGTGCGTGTCTGTGCGGGGTTAATGCGCGTCGTGCCTTGCGGCGGATCGTTTGCAACAGCTTGAGCCGGAGGTGGCGTAGCTGTGGTCGTTGCCGGACGTGCTGCGGTTCCGCGATTCGTGGTTGCTCTGTTGTTGGTCGTTGCTGCCCTATTAGTCGTTGTTGGCGGACGGCGTTGCTGCTGGCTCCACACGGTGTACGACGCAAGGCAGAGCAGCGCCATACAGAAGAAGACTGAACGTTTCATACCTGCGTCTCCGAGGTGATTGATTGATAATTGCTTTGTTATGTTGGCTATTTGTTTAGAGTGTGCGGAAGAAGAGTAAAGTGTTGTTGTGTCGTTTTTACTGCTGATCTTCCGCTGCCGGCTGCTCACCGCCCGTTTGTGCGCTTTGCTGGGTTTGCGTGATGACATTTGTATCAGGCAAAATGCCGTACACATTGTTCAATTCGTCATCGGTGAAGAAATTGTCGTCAATGTCCAAATCACGCAGACGCTTGAGCTTGCCGATTTCGAGCGGAAGATTAGCAAGCGAATTGGTGCGCAGATAAATCGTGCGCAGATTCGTTGCCAGACCAAGTGCTGCGGGTACTTGCGAAAGACGATTCTCACTTGCATCGAGGAACTCAAGGCGCGTCAGCTTACCGATTTCCGGTGGGAGTTTTTTGAGCAAGTTTGTTGCCAAATTGAGCTGCTTCAGGCTTTGCAAGCGGCTTAGTTCCGGCGGCAAAATGTCTATTTGATTTCCGCTTGCGTTTAGCACTTGCAATCGGGTCAAATTTCCGATTTCACGTGGAAGCTCAGAAAGCTGATTACGACTGACGTTCAAGTATTGCAGATTGCGAAAGCGGCCGATTTCGGGAGGAAGTTTCTTCATGCCGTTGTTTTGCAAGTCAAGTTTGACGACAGCATCAGGATTTTTCAAACCTTCTTCAATCGAAGTAACCCCCTGCATATTTTCCAGTGCATCTTCGTCCAGCATCCCGACGGGCGAGACATTGAAAGCACTATTGTATGGACCGGTGCGAACATCATTGTTGCGAACATCATTAGTGCGAATGTCGTTATTCCGTGCATCGTTCATCCTGTCCATGCTTGTACCGGGTACGTCACCGCGTAGCATGGCGATTTCCTCACGCAAGGCATCATTTTCGGTTTTGAGCAAATCTACTTGATTGCGTAGCACCTCCACTTCTTGTGCGAGAAGATTTTCGTTTGCGAATGCGGGGTTCATGTCCATCGTTTGCGCTTGTTCGATTTCGCGCTCAATTGCAATTTGGCTGCCGCCGGGCGTACGAATAATGTTATCATACATTCTTCGTGCCGTCAGCAAATTCGCCACTGAGCGGTCTTTATCGCGGAGGTCTTTATAGACCAGTCCCATCATTTCGTGGGCGGCTGCCTCCCAATAGCGGCTTTTGGTCTTTTGCGCAAGGCTCAGACCTTTGTTCAGGAAATATAGTGCGTTGTCAGCGTCGCCACCTTCGCGGTAGGACATACCGAGCTTTATGAAGCGAGCGCTTAGTTCTTTGGAGCTTTGCTTGCGCTGCGCAAAGCCGTCGTAATGAATCGTCATTACGAGCGTCCCCGCCACCAGCGCGGCGCTGCTCACGAACCGGAGAAAGCGTGCGTAGATCATAGCGTCTCCATACTTGAATATATGAATGAAAATGTTGTTGGTAATTGACTTAGGTTACAAAATTAATATGACAAAATCACAACTGTTTGGTGCAGCCAAAGCATCAGACGTTTGTTTCAAAACGATGCGTCTGTGTAGATTCGGTCTTCATATTGTTCGGTCGGTATGCACCTCTTCTTCTCCGCATCACATCAACGATTGCAACACGTGTGCGAAGCGTTTGTGCTCGGCGGATTTGGAAAGAGTTTTCCGACAAATTCTATTTATTCAATTTGCGTGCCAAAAATTTTAACGCAGGAGAACTTTGTGCTCATCACCATAGCCTTGGACAAAGATTCCAACGGTCTGTTTATCAATATGCTGTGTAGTCAGGAACGTTTTTGTAACTTTGCAGTTTGGCATTGTACCGCGCAATAGAGGCGAACAAACCGCACCGTAACGAATATAGAAAAGCATGACAACCACTATTGATTTTACCAAATACCCCAAACCCCGCTCCCGTCGGCACGTCAGCCCGAATCAGTATTTGCCCAAAGACCGCATTCGTATTGAACCGGAGTATTACCCGCCACTGCGCCCAAGCATTGCATGGCAGGAGCATTTTGCGAATGGTCAGCCGCCGTACTATCTCGACATCGGCTGCGGGATGGGGCGTTTTCTCTTGGAAACAGCACTCGCCGAACCTGCAAAGAACATTCTGGGGCTGGAAGTACGCGAATATGCTGCGGACTGGATTCGCGGGGTGATTCAGGGCGAGCGCCCGCGCGGTGTACTGGGAAATGCCGAAACGCTCTGGTACAGCGTCGCCAACGGTTTGTCATTTATTGCGGATGCTTCCGTTGAAAAGATTTTTTACTTCTTCCCCGACCCGTGGTTCAAAAAGCGCCATCATTATCGGCGTGCCTTCACGCCTGCTTTTCTGGACGAATGCGCGCGTGTGCTGAAGCCCGAAGGCACGTTCTACCTGATGACCGATGTGCCGGATGTGGACTCATACCAGCGCGAAACACTCCGGCAGCACGGCGTGTTTGCCTTTGAAGAGTGTCCGAATGATGCGGCATGGGGACTCATGCAACGAACAGACCAAGAAGATTTTTCTCTACGAAAAAATATTCCCTATATTCGTGTGAAGTGCCGAAAGAAGTGAAATTCTCAGCGAGTGCCTCAATACCGTTTTGCCATTATTCAACCAAGAACATATGAGCTTTTCCAACAAAACCGTCTGGATAACCGGCGCTTCCTCCGGCATCGGCGAGGCGCTTGTCCATGCCTTTGCTCAAGAAGGTGCAACCATTATTCTTTCCGCTCGCCGTCAAAGCGAACTGGAGCGTGTGAAGGTAGAATGTATGCGCTTTACGAACATTTCGGATGAGCATTTCCTTATTCTCCCACTTGACCTTGCCGATAGCGCCTCGCTTGCTGACAAAACCGCACAGGCTCTTGCATGGAAGGGGTCGGTGGACGTAATGCTGCACAACGGCGGCGTTTCACAGCGCTCGCTTGCCAAAGACACCGTATTGGAAGTAGATAGGCGGATTATGGAGATTGATTATTTCGGCACGGTTGCGCTCACCAAAGCGCTACTTCCCTCGTTTTTGGCACAAAAAGCAGGTCATTTTGTGGTAATCTCAAGTCTTGTAGGCAAATTCGGCACACCGCTTCGTTCCAGTTATTCCGCCGCAAAACACGCGCTGCACGGCTTTTTCGATGCACTCCGCGCTGAGACGCATGATGCGGGCTTGCACGTGACGATTATTTGTCCCGGATTTATTCAAACGCAGGTTTCTGTCAATGCGCTCACGGGCGACGGAGTGGCGCAAAACGCTATGGACGACGCACAAGCAAACGGCATGAGCGCTGACGAGTGCGCGCGGCGCATCGTTGCGGCTGTTCGGACGCAAAAGCTGGAAGTGTATATTGGGGGACGCGAAAAATTGGGGGTCTATCTGAAGCGCTTCGTGCCGACGCTCTTTGCACGAATTCTGCGTACGGCAAAAGTAACGTAAAAACGTCACATCAAAAGTTCATCAAAGCTTGTGAGAATACGGTCTGCACGATCCACCACTTCGGCGCGATGGATATTCTCGGTCAGCGCATAGAACTGCTCGCACTCGCCGCTCGCGCGAAGTTGATAATCACTAAAGCCGTCGCCAATAATCAAGCGCGGACGCGGCAAATCGAGATGCCTAAGCAAGGCAGTCTTGCCATCGTCTTGTGCTAAAAAGTTCGTGGGGTCTGCGCCCGTGATATTTCCCTCATCGTCAAACAAAAACGTATTGGCAAAAATGTGTTCCTGCTTGAATCCAAGCGGTTCCATGACGGGAACAATAAACTCCCGGAAACCGCCCGACACCACGTACAAACGCTCGCTGTTTGCCCGAAACCATGCTTCATTACGCAAAAGCGACGGCGTGTATTTTTGCTTCAGCACTTCCACCAATGCTGACAAATGGTCGCGCCGTGCGCCCAGAAGCGGAATCCGCCGAGCAAGTGCTTCGTCGAAGCCCATCGTGCCGGTCATTGCTTGATTGGTGAGGTCGGCGATAGCCTGAATGCGCTCCGTGCGGTCATCGGCATCCGCCAGAGCAAGTGCAGCAAGGTCTTCAAGGGATTCGACCTGCACAAGCGTAGAATCAAAATCAATAATAATCGTTGCAAATTCTTGCATGAGCGAAGAAAACATGATGTGGGAAAACAAACTCTCAGCAGCAAACACGTTGCAGCGAAGACGCTGCGGTAAACTATCTCTGAATGAAGGCAATAAATGTACAAGGAATTTCCCGAACAACCAACCGCTATTTCACGACTGCCTCAGTGCCAAGCCTAAAACATCCACATATTTTTGCTGATACTGCATGAGTTCTTTACGGCGATACTGCATGATAAAGCGCGGATGCTCAAGCGGGAGAATCCGCCCGAAAAAGCCGTATTCAGCATTGATGGCTTCAAAGGAGCGTTGCAGCTTGCCTGTGCCGAGGCAGAATGCCACGTCGCGCCTGAGTCCCATGGCGATTTGCTGCTGCATGGTGTTCACCATAAACGGCTTGACTGCCTGAAACAAGGCGGGGTCGTCGTAAAAGTTATAGTTCACTTCGCCTTTTTCTTTCTGCTGCACAAATCCCAACGGACAGAGCGCCGTGAGGAAAAAATCCCCGAAAAAGCGCTCTCCGCCACCCATTTTAGCAATGACACTCCAAACATATTCGGCAGAAAGCTCGCGTTTTGTGCCGAGTGGATTATTTATACCACACACCTCGCGTAAAATCACGGGGTCAGTAAAAGAAAGCCCCGTCACGCCGCCACCGAAGCGCCCGGGATTGATGCCCCAGACGGAAACTCGTTCGTTATTATCGGCAAAGTATTTATCGCAAAACGCACGGACGCAGGCTCGTGTTTCGGGATTCAGATAAGGATTCATTGCCTGAATGCCTCTTGGTAAGGGCGTTTCAAGGCGGAGTGCGGTGTAAAAATCGTAGAGGCGGTTGCCGAAGGTGGACATAGAAATAAAGGTAAAAAATTGAAATTAATACTCCTGCTCCCGAGTGCGCACTTCCCAGCGAGCTTCTTCGACACCACGCTCCACAAGGATTTTTGCAGTGAGACTTTCTAGCACGGTATCTTCCGGCTTGCGGGCAACAATTTCCGCGCTGATAAGGCTTTGGGAAGGACTTTTGGCAGAACTCTTCAGACTATTCAAGGTGATTTGTTCAGCATCACTGACGAGCGCAATAACGCGCTCCCGTATCGCAGTTTCACGCGCTTTGTCGGCGGTGAGAATGAGATAATACGACGTGTTCATTTCGCTGCGTTGCAAGGGGCGACGATTCAGCACTTTGCCAAGCGGTCGCAAGGTGATGTGCGCCAACACCACCGATGCCGCCGTCATTGCTGCTTCGGCGAATAAGCCAAAACCGGACAAGCATCCCACTGCCGCCGAACACCAGATGGTTGCAGCCGTGTTCAAACCCTGCACCGTGAAGCCGTCGCGCATAATCACACCCGACCCCAAAAAGCCGACACCAACGACGATTTGTCCCGCAATGCGCGTCGGGTCGCCACCTTTCCCCATGATGACTTCCGAAATAAGTACGAAAGCCGCCGAGCCTAGCGCTACGAGCGTGTTGGTGCGCAATCCGGCGCTGCGGTGCTGCCACTGACGTTCAAAACCAATGGCAGCGCCCAAAGCGAAAGCAACGGCGAGTTTAATACCAAATTCTATGGGGGACATTATTTTTCCTTGTAGATTTTATGCGGTTTTGAGAAGTTTATAGCGAACACCGCGCATTGCATAGCCCGGCAAAATGACCTCGCCGTCTGATACCAAACCACACTTTTCCATCACTCGCGTTGAAGCGCGGTTTTCCACGAGTGCCAGTGCAACGATAGCATTGGTGCGTTCTTCCGCAAGCGCCCTTCTCACCAGTTCCTGTGCGCCTTCGGTGGCGTAACCTTTGCCCCATGCGGCATTGTGGAAACGATAGCCGATTTCTATTTGCCCCGCTTCATATTCAGCTTCCTTGGCAAAACGGTAATCCAACGCCGGACGCAGCAAATACCAACCCAAGAACGCACCCGTTTCGCGTTCTTCCACCGCCCAAAAGCCGTAGAGTGGTGGTGAATCCTTGTTGGCATAGTATTTTTCTTCCAACGCCGCGATAAACTCTTCGTAACCCTGAAGTGACGTTGCCAAGGGCTGCCCGATATAGCGCAGCACGTCCGTGTCGGCATCCAGCGCGGCGAGGCGTGGTGCGTCTTCGGGCATGAGGGCGCGTAAGCAGAGGCGTGGGGTTTGGAGGAGTGTGGTCATAATTTCACAATTCTCACAAATAGCGTTTCATAATTTCTTGCTTTCGTGCTGCGGCTTCAGCTATGACCTGACGCGCAGCGATTATCCGGTCTTCCAGCTTTTCGATTGCTGCGACCAGTTTTTTTTGTGCGGCGAGTGGTGGCACGGGCAATCGAAGACTTTCGTAAAATCCCACAGGAACGCGCCTGTGGCCGCTTGAACCTGTCATATTCTTTTCGGCTTCCTTGCGAACGGTTTCGCGGTTCAGGAGCGCAAAAAGATAGGTGTTTACAATATCGCTTTTTGTTCTGAATACGTGAAATTCCGAACTGCCCATCGCCAGACCGCCTGTCAAACCTTTGGCTACGGCGCATTTCCCGTTTTCCATGCACGGCGTTATTTTGGCAATGATGATGTCGTTCTCGGCAAAATATGTGTAGCTCCCTTTTTTCAAGTCTTTGAGTGGCTTATCGATCTTCTGCGCAATAAACCCTTTGTCGCTCACCGAAGCCATTTCCACAAAAGAAATTATTGTGTTTTCATCCACATCTTTGAGTTCTGTTTTGGAAGGATTGATAACAGCCATTTCCGAAAGTTTCCGCTCCGCGTAGCCTTTACTGAACTCTGCGACTACCATTGCTTCGGTTTCTGTTTGCATCCGCTCAATCTCGCTCTGCGCCTGCTCTGCGGCAGTGTCTATGGCGGCACATTCATCCACGATTTGCTGCTGGACAGGGAGAGGAGGGAGAGGGATTTTGAGTTGATTGAGAGAATTTGATAAATTATTGATGTTGGAACCGGAACCTGCACGTCTGACAATCTCTCGAAACGCTCCCAAATTTAATATTTCAAAGAGATATTTTGCACTAGCTATACCCTCAAAAGCTCTGATGATACCCATAAAACCGCCTGCAAAGTACGATGTATCATTGGGAATAAATGCAACTTTCCCCAAATGTGCCTTACTACCACTAGCAAAGCACATAAAAATATCATCTTTCTTTAACCTTTTACTATCTTCAACCTGTACATTTTCATTAAGATATATCTGCTTCTGAATCTCAAACCGACCCGATAGTGTTATATTATCAGCAGTGAGAATGATGTTCTTTGTAATTGAACTTACCTCATCATTTTTAGAATATGTAACTCCTCTTACTATTTCAGAAACCTTTTCTAACTTAACTTGTTCCCACCTTGTTTCAATAATAGTGATTCTTTCGGGCGAGAGCGACAGCGCCTTCGTAAACTCCGTCCGCGAAAAGTCCAGCATATCCGTAAGCCGTGCGTACGAAACGTATTGCTGCAATTCTTCCGGAACAGCGGGCGGTTCTTGTCCGGGCGCAAATGTGAAATTTACCTGAATAAGTGTATTGATTTTAAGCGGGTTCTTGCGATTGTTGGGGTCAAAGAGCGGCGTTTGGATAGCGCGGTAGAGCGCAATGCTTAGGGGGGCGATGATTTCTTCGTCGCTGTCATCATCGGCATTATTATTGCTCAGTTCTTCATTGCTCTCATTTTGCCGCATCTCTTCGGTAGCACTTGCGGTAGCACTTGCGCTCACACCTGCATTCAAAAACTTAATGCCTTCATTGCCTTTTTTACCACTCCATTCATACCCCAAAAACTGCTTTTGGAGTTTGTTGTCCTGCGGATGCTTCACGATAAGGACGGGCTGCGGGTTCAGGTGCGCCAAGACGAAATAATACGCTTTATCACGCTCAAGAGTTTGAGCGAATTCCAGAAATCTTTTATCTAATTCCGCCTGTTTTTCTGCGGGGCTGTATTCTCTGAAATACCGCTTTTTCTGAAGATTTTTTGTTTCCGTATCTGCCAAAAATGCTTGATGGTATTCTTGGAACATCTCGTATGCAAGGAGTTCCTGCGAGGGCGTACCGTGTAAGAATGTTTGATACTGCTCGAAGGGAATGCCACAATGGACGCAGTAGCGGCGAAGCAGATGCTCGTCTTGGAAGGGAGACTTGCCGTCGGCAAAATCACGCCCTGCGTACTGCACCGTATCAAACCAGTCGTTCACGCGATTGCGCAAGTGTTCGTGCGGCGGCGGATTATTAGATTTTTTTCGGAGGAACAGGACAACCGTATTTGTGCCTGTTTTGCCGAAGGTTTTTGAGCCAAGTTCAACGACGGAAATGATGTCAAAAAACTGTAAAAGGATTTCGCGGGCATTGATATAGATTCCGCCATTAGACAGCACCGACGACGGGACGATAATCCCCGCAATGCCGCCGGGGGCAAGCAACTGTTTCATCCGCTCAATAAAAAACGTTTCGATGGCATTGCTTTTGATGAGGCTGTCGGTGGTGATTCCTTTGGTCAGTTCGTATTTACTGCGTTCTTGTTCGCTCAGTGTTTCCAAAAATCCTTTGACACTAAAGGGCGGATTTGCGACGAGCAAATCAAACGTTTCGTTCTGAATTTGCATATCTGCCGACAGCATTTCAGAAGCCAGTGCGTCGCCATAGACGATATTGATTTCGTCCTGGCTATACATAAACGCCGAGACTTTTGCCACTTTAGAAAGACGATATTCTTTTTCGATGCCGTAGATATTGCGGTAGTATTCTTTTACATTCGCGGTTTTGTACTGCTCGACAAACGGCTTCATTTGTGCCGCCAATTCCGTCAGGAAATGCCCCGCGCCGCAAGCATAATCAATAGCTTTGGGGATATTTTCGTGCTCGCGTACCCACTCTTCTAACGGTAGCGACATCAGAATAAATTTGGTGATGGGCATTGGTGTAAAGAATTGCCCTTCGGACTGCTTCACGCCTTGATCAAGAAAACCTTCAAACAAATCACCAAGAAACTGGTTCTGCTGGTCGCCGTTCAGTTGAATATCTTGGAACATCTGTACGACTTTGAGCAAAACGGCAGCATTATCGTAAAATAGCCGTTCATTGTGAACATCAATAAACGCAAAATCATTGTTGGTAAAGAATTTCAGCTCCCGAAAATACTCTTTTACCTTGCGTTGAATGGCGTTAGGTCTGCCCAAAAACACCGAAAAGACCTCATCAATTTGTTTGTTGTCGATGTACGTTACATTTTCTTTCAAAAACTGCTGCATCCCTTCTTTGTAGAGGCGTTGCAAGCGGTCTATAAGCTCAAAGTACGTGTCGTACGCTATACCTTTCCAGTAAAATTGCAGGTTGTTCGGGTTTTGCTTTTCGTCAACAATTTTGCACAGAAATAAATTGATAAGTTTATCGAAGGCATTTTCGCGTCCTGCGACGTTATGTTGGCGGAGAATGGTCGCAAATTCATTGTATTTTCGCTGAGTATCAAGTGCTTGAATAATAGACAAATCTTTGAGGGCGTATTTTTCCTTACCGATATGATAGGGCTGAATATCCTCCTCAAAAATTCCTTTGGTCGCAAAGTCTTGGCTGTACGTGTCGCGCCATGCGCGGAAGAGGTCGTCGGGGTCGTTGGCATCTTTATAGGTTGTCGGTTTTTCAGCCTTGCGCTCTTCTAAGAGTTTTTCGTTGTCCCTGATGGTGATAATATTGCTTTCGTAGAAAACTTTACCATCGGCAATATCAGAGGCATATAAACACAAGAACTCCGTACTACGCTTTTGATAACCGTAGCTAAAAAGTTGATAGGTCTTCAGTTTTGTTTTGCCCCATGCGTCGTTAAACTCTCGTCCGGTAGTTTTACATTCGATGATAAGCAAAGCGTCGTTGTGATTGTCTTTTATCAAAATATCCGCTCTACCGCCACTCATGTCTCTGCCGCTTGGGAAGACAGGTTCAAGTTCGATATGCTCAGGTTTATAGCCCTTTTCCAGCAAACGATGGACACACTCAAAGACAACAAAATTTTCATTTGCCGCAAAATTGCACGTTTGTCGCTCATTGACAATAAGCCCTTTATTTTCGGGATAAGCAAGCAAATGCTTGGTGAAATCTACACTCAGAGAGCAGTCATGCACCCCGAAGTGCTTGGAAAACACCTTGCCTCGTTGTTCAAAACCCAGCGCTACAAGAAGATTTTGAAAATTGTCGGTGGTAATCATAAATATCTGTGGGCTTTTTGCAATGGTATTGGAAAGGTTGTGAGACACAAATCTAGCCTTTTTCGGCATTACAGGCAATAAAAAAGCCCTGTAATGTAGCTCATTACAAGGCTTTTTGAAATAGTTGCGCTCCATCCCATTACTCAATCACTTCCACTTGCACAAAACTCGCATCGTTCTTCGTGTGATACACGCGGTGCGTGGCTTTTACGAAATCTTCCGCATTAGCTTTGTAGATGTTCTCCACGTATTTCTGCGGGTTGCGGTCGAAGGCGGGGAACCACGTGCTTTGTACCTGAATCATAATGCGGTGTCCTTTTTTGAACGTGTGCAGAACGTCCTGCAAACGGAATGTAATCGGCGTGATTTCGTTCGGCTTCATCGGCTCCGGCTTCTCAAAGCTCTTGCGGAAACGCGAACGCATGATTTCCGAACGCACCATTTGCTGATAACCGCCCAGAACGATGTTTTTATGCGGCATATAGGCGTGATTCGGCTCATTGCCCGGATACACATCTATCAATTTCACCACCCAGTCAGCATCCGTGCCAGTGGTAGCTACTTTCAGCGCTGCCGTAATTTCGCCGCCAAGCGTCATATCTTCGGTGAGCGTGTCGGTTTGGAAGGTCAGCACGTCGGGGCGCTGCGCAGCAAAACGCTGGTCTTCGCTCATGTATTTGCGCATGGTGATACCGAAAAGCGTCGTGCGGTCTTCGGTGTAAGGTACGGGCTTATTTGGATCACTCACATATTCCGTAAATGGCTGCTTTGCCGTGCTGTCCGGCGGAGTTTGCGCGAGCTTGCCGCCGTCGTGGAAATAGAGCTTTGTTTGCTTTGCTGATTTCATCGGGTATTGGTCGAAGGTGCGCCAGAGTTTTTTGCCCGTATCGAACAAATACGCTTCCGGCAAGCCTGATTTGCCGTCGCCCGCTTCTTTCAGGAAGTGACGGAAAAATTTCGCTTCGATTTCGCGCTGATAAAACGTCGAAATACTGTCGCCGAAATAAATATTGCTGTGAAGCGTATGCTCTTGCGTCCGCGCCCAGTCGCCATGCCCGAAGGGTCCCATGACGATAGTGTTGTACGTGCCGGGATTATTTTTCTCCACGGTTTTGTAGATATTGAGCGGTCCATAGAGATCTTCGGCATCGAACCAACCGCCAACAATCATCACGGCGTGTTTAATGTTTTTTAGATGCGGGAGCAAATTGCGCTTTTTCCAGAAATCATCATAGTTCGGATGCTCCACCATTTCATTCCAAAAGAAATTGTCTTTGTAATAGCGCTCCGTAGCATTTTTGAGTGGACCAATATCCATTTGGAACTGCCATCCGTCGCGGGTTCCGGGCTTGAGCCATTCATACCATTGCTCACTCATCGGTTTTGTTTTCTGTACACCAAAAAGCGGGTATGCAAAGAAATAACCCAGCGTCATTGCGCCATTATGGTGGAAATCGTCAAAGAAAAAGTCAGCGATGGGTGCTTGCGGTGACGAGGCTTTGAGCGCCGGATGCTGCGCCAGTGCGCCCGCTATGGCATAATAGCCCGGATAGGAAATGCCCCACTGCCCGACGCGCCCGTTATTGAACTTCACGTTTTTGATGAGCCAATCAATCGTATCGTAGGTGTCAGATGCTTCATCTACATCGGTTTTGGCTTTCTTATTTGGAATGTGCGGAGTCATATTTGTCCACGTCCCTTCCGACATCCAGCGCCCGCGCACGTCTTGGTAAACGACGATATATTTTTCCTGCATCATCGTGCGGCTTGGCGACAATGATTTTTCATACTTATCCGCGCCGTAAGGGTCAACAGCATAGCAGGTGCGTTGCATGATGATGGGATATTTACTGGTCTCCGAAGCATCTTTGGGCGTATAAATGGTGGTAAAGAGTTTTGTACCGTCGCGCATCGGAATCGAAACTTCGGTCTTGACGTAGTTATTCCGCACAAAAGCGGAGTCTTCGGCAGTCTGAGCGGTTGCGGATTGGGCAAACGGCGCAGCGATTGCCAGAAGTGAGAACAGGAACACACAGAAAAAACGGTGCATGGTTGCAAAAAAGAAAGGTGGATAAAGGGCGTTAGGAATAGAGTCAGCAATAATAAAATAACTCATTACTTGGCAATAACCAACCATCTTTGTACAGCACCAAAACCGCTTCGCAGAATAATTCTATACGCACCGTTCGACAAAGCTGCTGTGTTTATGTCAATGCGATGCGTTCCTTTTGGCTGAATACCCTCGGCAAACCGTCCTATTGCTTGACCTCTCATATCGAATATATCTAGTGTAAGAGCCGTGTCCTCTGAAAGAGTGTAATACAACGTTGCCTCGTTCTGCGTGGGAAGTGGCAACACGTCGCCCATAGCAATCGGTGAATTAATGCCAGTTTGAGAAATATCCAGAGGAGCATCGGCAGACACTTCACTTGAAATACGACATATCAAGGCAGAAGTAGAAGAATTAAAGGGATTACCGATAAGGAATGTAACGGTGGAAGATGTTACGCCCGGACGCTTAGAGCGAAAGAGTATGGTAAGTGCCGACGACGAATCACCAGCATCAATGCGGCTTGGTGGCGATGACAATACTTCAAAATCTTCCGGCTGGCTAAAAACGATTGCACGTAGTTCGCCTACGACACCGCCTGAATTCACGACACGGATACTCTGCGCAGGCTGGGAAGGATTGTTAGCAGCGATGCGGAAGTGTAGCGCCGGGGGCGAGATTGATAATTCCGGCTCTGGAGG
>JANYDO010000003.1 GCA_025363605.1 Candidatus Kapaibacterium sp. | reverse complement strand
TTTATGATGATAGATTAGTGGATTTCACGCCACAAACAAATATAAAAGGTACTATAAACCGAGAGTATATTCGTCGAATGACACCTCGCGAATGGGCCCGCTTGCAAGGCTTTCCCGATACCTTCAAAATTGTCGTCGCGGATGCTCAAGCTTATAAACAATTTGGTAATTCTGTTGCTGTTCCTGCCATTCAAGCAACCGCATTGCAAATCATTAAAGCACTTAATCTCTGAACATGGGTATCTTACGAGCTTTAGATGTCGTCAAAGGCGACGATCAGGTGGCCGCATCAATTTTTGAAGGCTTATTTCCTCATTTCTTGGATGTACCCTACTCAAGTCCATCCGATTATGTTGATTTATACTGGTCACAATACCTAAAAACGAAATCCAGTAAACCCAGCAACAACGTGAATGGAAAGGTATTTGAATACATTCTGGCAACATTACTCGTTCGAGAGCAGATTCTGCCAATTTATTTATCTGCTCACGTGGCATTTGTTCCAAATGTGATATATGATATTTTGCTCTATACAGCCGAACGAGGTCCAATATGCATCAGCGCAAAAACGAGCCTGCGGGAGCGTTACAAGCAGGCAGATTTAGAAGCAATTGCGTTAAAATATGTGCATCGTAAGTCGTTGTCATATTTGATTACTCTGGATGAAAGCGAAGCCAAGACGGTAAGTAATAAAATTTTGACGGGGGATGTCATCGGCTTAGACGAAGTTGTATATGTTTTGAGTGAGAAATTCAACGAGATTATCGTTAATCTGAAGCATATGGTTTTTTCGGAACCCCCTAAAGTCCAAGTTATCACATCGAATCAAGTTATCACCCAAGATAAAGTATCTAAGTTGACTATGTAGTTAGTATTCCTTCACCCAAGGAGTGCTTCCCATTTTATTGAATGGATGAAAGCAGTGTTTTTCTATGGCGCTGCCATGCAAATTTATCATACGTAACGATTCGCGCCAACACTTTCAATTATACGCTGTTTTATGCTCGCAACAATTCAAACTGAACACAATACATTTCAAGTAGATTTCTCGAAACCACTTGACATCAGTATTCCGCTTCGTTCCGGCGAGGCGAATCCGAATGCGTTCTTTATCCAGCAGCCTGAATTCACGCCGTTTCGGGCGGGCGGTTTTGTGGGAAGTGTGGCGGAAGGCGGAGCGTGTAACTGCGAAAATCTCCTTTTGAACCCGCACGGGAACGGCACACACACCGAGTGCATTGGGCATATCACGAAAGAACGAATTACTATTAACCAAGTGCTGAAGCGCTTTTATGCTGTCGCTGCGTTGGTATCGCTTGAGCCGGAACGTCTTGCAAATGGCGATGCTGTCCTGAGTGAAAAGCAGATACGCGCTGCCGTGAAGGGCTTGCACACAGATGTATCGGCGCTCATCGTGCGCACACTTCCGAACCATGCCGACAAGCCTTTCCGTCGTTATTCCGGTGAAAATCCGCCCTACCTTACACCCGAAGCTGCCGAAGCCCTTGTCGTAAGCGGTATGCGGCATTTTCTTATAGATTTGCCGTCAGTAGATAGGGAAGATGATGGCGGGAAACTGTCCGCACATCACGCATTTTGGCAGTACGCCGATAATGCGGTCTTTGAGCCGCGTTTTGATGCCACGATTACCGAAATGATTTTTGTGCCGGATGCAGTGCCGGATGGAACATATTTTCTTAATTTGCAAATAGCCAGCATCGAAAGCGATGCCTCGCCGAGCAAACCTGTTTTGTACGCAATTCTTTAACTTTTTGTGGGACAAATGCCATGAGTTTTTTAACCCGCCAACTCAGCACCGCCGCGCTTCAGCGCGAAAAACTTAAAGACTACAAAAATATCGTCGCCATACAAGTTGTTGTCATTACGTTGCTGATGACACTGCAAGATTTGCTGGCGGGCATTGGCTTTGTCGATATTCAAAAGTGGGTTTTTACGCTATTCATAGCCTTTGCGGGCTTCTATTTGCTGCTCTTGTGGGATATGATGCGCAATTTCACCAGCAATATGCTCATTGTGCGTGGGAGTTTGATATGGCTTCTGCTCTTATTTGTACTGGGGGCAATGGGCGAAAATCCATTTCAACGACTGCTCGACAACCCGCGTCCATACTACATCTTTATTCATACGTCGCTCATCACAATACAGGGCTACATCATCGTTCTTGCAATACGGGATATTTTTAGCGGCAAGGGCGTAACCAGTGATAAACTCTGGGGTTCGGCGTGTGTTTATTTGATGATGGGATATGCGTTTGGCGATTTGTACGATATTTTGAATCTGCTCAATCCCGGCTGCTTCGGTGTGGAGATACCTGTTGGTTTTGCGAGTTATCTGGGCGGTGTGTATTTTAGCTATTCCACACTGGGTGGTATCGAATCGGGCTACCAGAATCTTTCACGTTTGGTGCGTAATGTGTCCGTCATTGAAGCTCTTTGGGGCAACCTTTATCTCGTTTTTCTCATCGGGCGGATTTTGGGTTTGCCTACGGGAAATGGTTCTGAAACTCAGCCGACAGCAACTGTACCCACTCCGCCCACCGCCACACACAACGCATACACCGAATGAACGCTCCATTGTCACAAGAATCCGCCTTTGCAGGAAGCCGCGAAATGACGATTATCGCCGCCGATGGCTATGCGCTTGCTGCCACGCAGTACACGCCACACACGGACAACGGACGAGTGATTCTGCTTAATTCCGGCACGGGCGTAAAGCGCGGATATTATCACAAATTCGCAATGTTCCTTGCAGATGAAGGTTTTACCGTCATCACCTACGAT
The DNA here is from genome assembly GCA_025363605.1 of Candidatus Kapaibacterium sp. GTDB lineage: Bacteria > Bacteroidota > Ignavibacteria > Kapaibacteriales > UBA4661 > PH2015. Next base: position 12,840 of record JANYDO010000003.1, on the reverse strand, counting down.
TATCGTGGTATTGGCGATTCCTTGCGGGTTCCTATTCAAGATTTCGACACAAGTATTAGCGAATGGGGCGAAAAGGACTGTGTGGCTGCGCTAGACTGGACGCATGAGCACTTCCCCGATAAGAAACTCACGGTCGTCGGGCATAGTGCAGGCGGGAAAATTCCGGGTTTCGCGCATAATAACGCTTATATTTCTTCGCTGGTGACGATTGCTGTGCCAAATAGCTATTGGGGCTTGTGGCATTGGTGGGGAAGGCGCGGATACTTTATGTTTGTGCAATTTATCATGCCCGCTTTATCGCACTTGTTGTCGTATTTCCCGTCGCGTTTTTTTGGCTTGGGAGAAAATTACCCCAAAGGCGTAGCGCTCGAATGGTCGCGGTGGAGCCGCCGGAGGGCGTATTTGCTTCATCCAAAGCGAGGGCATTTCCCGAATTATTTCGATGACTTTCGCGGCGATGTTTTAGCACTCAGTTTCGCTGACGATATAGTAGCGACAGGCGTAGCGGCAGAAGCATTTATGCGATTCTATGCAAAAGCAGCCAGCCAGACGCATTGGCATATCAATCCCAAAGAGCATGGAATCAAATCCATCGGACATTCCGGCTATTTTCGTGAAGCGTGCCGCCCAATCTGGAAACAGCTCACGGAATGGATTCTAGTGCATTAGCGCTCCATGACGATGTGATGATGTTGCTTGGATAGCTGATTCAACCTTTCTCTGCACAAAAGAGTCCCAAGTGTGATTTGCATATCACACAGAACTTCACGATTTTTGTAATCTTGATTGTCTTTCCGTTTCACATAAGGAGCATTTTTCGTAATGAACGCAACCACCATGATCTACCGTCGTAAAAACCACTATCTCTTTTTTGCCTATTCTCTGCTGTGCGCCTTGGGTATGGCGACAGCCTCACTTCCGACATCTGCACAACCCATAGCTGGAAAGCCGTCTGCTATCGGAAAGCCAATAGACGGCAAAACTGTACTGGCAAAAGTCGGCACAGAAGCCATTACCTACAAAATACTGGAAGATGCGTACCGAAAAAATGTCAACAATAAGACACTTGTTTTATCGAATGTTTCCGCTGATAGTGTACGCGATTTTTTGAATTTGTACATCAACTATCGCTTAAAGGTGCTAGATGCAAAGGCACGAGGCTTCGACCAAAAGCCGGAAATTGTGCAGGATATTCGCCAGAATCGTGCCGCATTATCGGCTCCCTACCTCTTTGAGCGGGCGATTGTCAATCCTCGCGTGGATACGTCGTTTGCACGAAGAAAATCACAATTCAAAGTGGGTTTGATTTTTACCAAAATTCTTGGAACCGATACGGCGAAAGCGTATAAGCGCACTTTGTCTATGCTCGAAGCGCTCAAGAAAGGCGCAGACTTCGGTAAAATGGCAAAAGACTCCAGTGACGATGAGTATTTTCGTAATGCCGGTGGCGAAATGCCGCTTATCACAAGCGACCGCGTTCTACGCGACATTGAAAATGCTGCCTTTACGATGAAAGTTGGTGAACTTTATCCCAAGCCGATACGCTCCAATCTTGCTGTTTCAGGTTATTACATCCTGAAACTTCTTGCTATGGAGCCACGGGTAGCGGTGCGTGGGCGCTATATCCTTGTGAAGTCTGCTGTCCGCCCAAGCAATGTACCCACGCCAACAAATCCGCAAGATTCGATTGCTGCTGTGAAACGTGCCGATAGCGTTCTGAGTCTTATCAAAGGTGGATTAGACTTTGCTGAGGCGGCAAAAAAGTTTTCTGAGGACGCTTACGCCCAATATGGCGGAATTTTCCCCAGCTATTATACCGAAACAACAGGCTACTTGAATGGCTTACGCCAGCGCTTTCCTGAAGAAGTTGAAAAATGGCTTTTTGCCAAAGGACGCACAAACGGTGAAATGTCGGGCGTAATTCCTACCTTCAACGGAATGTACATCGTTCGTCGGGATTCTTCCAAAATCGGAGGCGACGAACGTGAAGAAATCAAGCGTTTCTATAAACGTGTTCACTTCGAGGCAGATAAAAAGCTCTTTTTTGATTCTGTCAAAAAGGCGCGAAAATTTGTCATGAACCAAAAAACGCTGGATGCCTTTCTTAATGCCGTTGACACGACACGTCCAGCCTTCGACAGCGCACAAAAAGCCAAATTGAGTGCAAAACTCCTCAAAGAAACACTTTGTAAATTTGCTGGCTTCACGCTTCCCGTGAGCGCTTTCGCCGATTCTCTGCTCACGCGCTCGGATTTACGCGGCTTCTCGCTCACTCATCAGGGTATTTCACAAGCTCTTGACAAGGTAGTTGAGTCGGCACTGACCGATGCTCTTACTCGCTCACTGGAAACAGATTTCCCTGAATTTGCTGCATTGATGAAAGAATTTCAGGACGGTATGCTGATTTTCCGCATTGAAGAGGAGGAAATCTGGAGTAAGATGAAGTTCGACACAACCAGTGCCCGCGCTTATCACGCTCCGCTAAAAGAAAAATTCAAGACACAAGAACTCTTTGAGTTCTCCGAGATTTGGGTTGCTTCGGATTCTCTTGCCCAAGCATTGTATAAGCGTTTGCAAGCAAGCGGTAATCGGGCATCGCTTTTCGACTCGCTTGCCGCAGAATACACGGAGCGTACGGGCTACAAAGAGCGCAAAGGCAAGTGGGAAGCAATGTCAGCCACTGATTACACGATTCCGGCTGAACTGAAAAAGCGAGGTTCAAAAGTGGGTGACATACTGCCTCCTTTCAAATTCCAAGGCGCGATGAGCATTGTTCGCATGAACGCCCGCCTTCCTGTTCGCCAAAAGACGTTTGAGGAAGCCATACCTGACTTTGCCGCACAATTCCAAGACACCGTGCAAAAGGAACTCACTCAGAAGTGGCTTGAGGGCTTACGCACGAAACATTCGGTCACTATCGAACAAGAGACGTTCAAATCAATTTGGAAATAATTTAACCCCCGGTATCATTATGAATTCACGTTTTTTTGCCTTGTTGTTTCGTGCAGCCTTTCTTGCCAGCCTTGTTTTAACGGCGCATACCGTCTCCTTTGCGCAAGGTATGGGCAATATCAAGTCCGGCGAGCCGATGGACAAAATTGTCGCAATCGTCGGCAATGAAATTATTTTGCAATCCGAGGTGGTCGGTCATCTGATGATGAGCGCAATGCAGGAACGCCGCACGAATGCTCGTCCCGACGACCCCGTACTTCTCAAGCGCTCGCTGGATGTGCTTATCAACGAAAAGCTCGTTGTTACCAAAGCAATCGAGGATAGTTTGACGACTTCGGAGGACGAAATTACGGAGCGTATGGATTATCAAATCCAAGCCATGATGCAGCAAATGGGTTCGGAACGCCGTATTGAAGAGGTGTATGGAATGTCTATGGCAAAGATACGCCGTGATTTCCGTGATGAAATCCGCAAGCAGCTTCTTACGGAGCGTCTTTCGCAGCAGAAATTTGCTACCATGAAAGTTTCGTCCAAAGAAGTGCAGGATTTCTTCAAACAGTATAAAGATTCTATTCCGCCCGTACCGCCACAGTTCGAGATTTATCATATTGTCAAAAACGTTGAGCCTTCGTCGGCGGCAAAAGAAAAAACGCTTGCGCTGGCAAAGAAAATACGGGATTCTCTCGTTGCCGGTGGTGATTTCGCTGTCTTTGCACGCCGATATAGCAATGACCCCGGTTCGGCAGCTTCCGGCGGCGACTTGGGTTTTGTAGAACGCGGAAAATTTATCGCTGAATTTGAAAAAGTAGCATACGTATTGCAAATTGGAGAAATCTCGCAGCCCGTAGAAACGCCATTTGGTTTTCACGTCATTCAGCTTTTGGATAAACGCGAAACTGCCGTCAAAACACGCCACATCCTTCTCAAGCTAGGGCAAACCGACGATGACGCTACGCGCACGAAGAAATTTCTTGATTCCCTCCGACTCCGCGTAGCCAAGGGTGAGTCTTTTGAAGACCTCGCAAAACAGTATTCCGACGATACCGACACAAAAGCCTTTGGCGGCTTGCTCGGTCGCATGGAAACCACAAAACTTCCGGCAGATTTGCGAGAAAAAATTGAGAAACTCAAGGATGGAGAAATTACCGCACCTCTCACATACAGCGCTCCGGGCAGCACCAAAAGCGGTTTTAATATAGTATTTCGCAAGAAGTATATTCCCGAGCACAAAATCACGTTCGACGATGACTACAAGCGCCTTGAGCAAATGACAACCATGCAAAAACGCGCAAAAGTCTATGACGATTGGATGAAAGAATTACGCAAGAGTATTTACTGGGAAGTCAAAAGCAAGATTTAAGATTGGTAGAGCAAGGTATTGAACGAAATTATCTTGAACTGTCTGCATAGACAAAAGTGTCTGTGCTACGGCATGGGAACTGGTTTCGGTGGCACAGACACTCTTGTCTGTGTTCCAAGTATCACTGTCCAAATGCTTATAAGAGACAGGTTTGCACCGACAGTGACATGTCTGCATTTTGTCTCTGCACTTCGATATGAACAATAACAATGCGCCGTACAGGAATCTGTGCGGCGTATTATTTCTCACTGTATCGCTCATTTCTCCATACCCGCTATGGGCAATCATTCACACCATCAAAAACTCAGCCTTGCCGGACTGCTGATAACCGTTGGGATTATCTACGGCGACATCGGCACTTCACCTCTTTACGTGCTCAAGGCGATTGTTGGGACGCGCCTTATCACCGAAGACTTGATTTTGGGCGGTTTATCCTGTGTCTTCTGGACGCTCACGCTGCAAACGACCATTAAGTACGTTCTCATCACTCTTCGCGCCGATAACAACGGTGAGGGTGGTATATTTTCGCTCTTTACGCTGGTGCGGCGGCGCGGGAAATGGCTTGTTGCTCCGGCAATGCTGGGTGGCGCATCGCTTATTGCCGATGGTATCATTACGCCGCCTATTTCGGTTGCTTCAGCAATTGAGGGTTTGCGTATTATTGACCCCGCACTGCCGACGGTTGGTATTGCGATGGCGATTATCACGGCGCTCTTCATCGTGCAGCAATTTGGTACGGCAAAGATTGGTCAGGCTTTTGGTCCTATCATGGTGCTATGGTTTGGAATGCTCGCAGTTTTGGGAATATCGAATATCGGTGCATATCCCTCAGTCATTAAAGCGCTCAATCCGTATTATGCGTATCACCTTCTTACCACCTTTCCGCAAGGATTTTGGATTTTAGGTGCAGTATTTCTTTGTACAACGGGTGCAGAAGCGCTCTACTCCGATCTTGGACATTGCGGGCGACCAAATATTCAGGTGTCGTGGGGTTTTGTCAAAGCAGCACTGATTCTCAACTACATGGGTCAAGGCGCGTGGTTGCTTTCAAGTGGTATGAAATCGCTCGGCAATATCAATCCGTTTTATGGTGCTATGCCGACGTGGTTTTTACCGATTGGTATTGGGATTGCGACAGCGGCGGCGATTATTGCCTCGCAAGCGCTTATTACCGGCTCCTTTACGCTGTTTAGTGAGGCAATTAAATTGCACCTTTGGCCACGCCTTGCGATACGTTACCCTTCGGAATCACGCGGGCAAATGTACATTCCGACCGCAAATTGGTTGCTTTGGGCGGGCTGTATGTTCATTATGTGGCATTTCCAAGAGTCCAGCCATATGGAAGCTGCCTACGGTATTGCTATTACGCTCGCAATGCTTTCCACAACGGTCTTGCTGGCACAATATCTCCGGCGTATGGAATACAGCACTGCCGTCGTTGTCGGCGTTGTGACGGTCTTTGGTGTAATTGAGGCGAGTTTTCTGATTGCAAACCTCAGCAAACTCCACGAAGGCGGCTGGATAACGCTTGTTATCTCGTTTGTGTTGGCAATGGTCATGGTGAATTGGTTCAATGCCCGCATTATTCTTGCTCGCTTTGCTCATAGTGTCCGCATTGAGGATTATTTACCCGCTTTGCGCGACCTTGCCGAAGACCGCGAAGTACCAAAGTACTCCACGCATCTTGTCTATCTCAATAAAGTCCCGTATCCGCACCAAGTTGACCGCAGTATTATTTATTCGGTTTTGGAAAAACAACCCAAGCGGGCTGATATTTACTGGCTTTTGCATATCGAAACGACAGATAGCCCCTACACGATGGAATACGAAGTAGAGCATCTCGTACCCGATGCCGTTATTCGTCTTACGTTTTATCTCGGCTTCCGCGTACCGCTTCACATCAATGCTTTCTTTCGTCAGGTGGTATGCGATCTTGAAAAAAATGATGAAGTTGATACGTCCAGTCGTTACATTTCCTTGAAAAATAATCAAATCACCGGCGACTTTCGCTTTGTCGTTTTTGAAGAATATCTCTCCGATGAATATGACCGTTTGACGGTACTTCAGCGCATAATTGTCGAGGCATATATTTTTCTGAAACGCTTTAGTCTTTCGATTGTCAATGAATTTGAGTTAGATTTGAGTTCGGTAACAGTCGAAAAAGTTCCGATTTCGACGCACTCGCATCAGTATTTGAAATTGAAGCGAATCGAAGATTAAGAAAAAACTTGAATTCAAGGAATAAGAAACAGAACAAAGACCGAAGAGGCTTGCATGGCAAAACAGCGTTTGACACCCGACGAATACTACGCTGCTCTCGCCGAACCGCATAAAAGCATTGCTTTCACTGCACGTCGCCTTCTTCTTGGAATAGAGCTTGATGTCGCTGAGGAAATGAAGTATGGTATTCCATTCTACTCGCGTGAAGGAATGGTTTGCTATATGAATGTGAATAAAAGTGGCGTAACGATTGGCTTCATAAGCGGCTCGCAAATGTCCGACACATTCGGATTATTTACAGGAAAAAGCCTTAAAATGGTGCGCCATATTGCACTCCCAAGCGTTGATTTTATTCGTGAAAAGCAAGATGAAATCACCAACTATTTCATAGAAGCATTAGTCATCAATGACTCCAAAGCCAAGAAATAGCGGCGTAAAAGCAGTAAAATTGCAGAATATCCGTCTAAAAATATCGGTATGAATGAAGATTCACACCTCCATCACACATTGATACCATGACCGAAATATCTTCTAACGGAACAGCCAATGAACGACAAATGCCTGAAGGCAAGGTAATTCCTTGCTTGGACAAAGGTTTTGTGCGTTTGGTGGACTCTATGGGTTCAGACGCAGCCATTGTGCAGGCGGCGCGAGTTTCGTATGGCGCGGGCACAAAAAAAGTGAGCGAAGACCGTGGGCTTATTCGCTATCTCATGCGCCATGCCCACACAACTCCTTTTGAAATGGTTGAGTTCAAATTTCATGTGAAGCTCCCGATTTTTGTGGCGCGGCAGTGGATTCGCCATCGCACTGCTAATGTGAACGAATACAGTGGTCGCTACTCCGTCATGCCCGATGAATTCTACGTGCCTGATGCCGAGCAAATACGCCCTCAAAGCGCAACAAACAAGCAAGGACGAGCGGAAGAGACCTTTTCGGACTCGGAAGCCATCTCAATACAAGCACTTCTCCAAGAAGGGCAGCAACGTGCGTACAACGATTATGATACTCTTCTCGGAAATAATTTCGCTCGTGAACTAGCTCGTATCAATCTTCCCGTTTCACAATACACAGAATGGTATTGGAAAATTGACTTGCACAACCTCTTTCATTTCTTGCGTCTGCGCCTCGACGCTCATGCGCAATATGAAATCCGTGTTTATGCGGATGCTATGGCGCAAATCGTCCGCGAAATTGTTCCGATGGCATATCAAGCGTTCGAGGATTATGCCCTTCATGCCATTCGCTTGACGCAGCCCGAACTACACGTAATGAAGCGTCTTCTGGCAACAAGTGATACAGCACTACTCACTGACGAAATACTTGCCGAGTGCGGTTTATCGAAACGCGAAATGGAAGAATTTCGTGGTAAATTGCAACGGATGCAGCAGTCTTGATGAGGCTGCTCAATATTAATCTTTCGATTTATCTTTCACAGAACTCTTGCACTCCCCTAGACCATTGACATTATGCTCACGCAAGCCATTCAAGACTATCTGAAAGCCATCTATAAACTCAGTGAGCATAGTGAGGGCGGTAACGGGGATACCAAAGTTGGTGCCGTCACTACCAACGACCTCGCACGCGAACTCAAGGTAGCGCCAGCCTCCGTCACGAATATGCTCAAACGCCTCAGCGAAATGCACCTTGCTTCGTACACGTCGTACAAAGGTGTTACGCTCTCTGAAGCGGGGAGCAAAGCGGCGCTGGAAATTATTCGGCATCATCGTCTTTTGGAACTGTATCTCAAAGAAGCGCTTGGATACTCATGGGACAAAGTGCATGACGAAGCAGAAACGCTTGAGCATCATATCTCGGAAGAATTTGAAGACCGCATTGCTGCTATGCTCGGCGATCCCAGCTACGACCCGCACGGCGACCCGATTCCCAGCAAAAACGGTACTGTGCCACCTACATCCACGACACCACTGGCAGCACTTGAAACCGGCATGAATGCTGTCGTTTCGCGTGTTTCCGACGCGAATCCGGAATTTCTGCGGTATTGCGCTTCCGTTGGCATTGTGCCTCGTGCGGAGGTACAAATTATTGCCAAAACGCCGTCGAGTCAAACGCTTACACTCCGTATCGGCACATCGGATCACGTTGTCGGGAGTGTTGTTGCCGAACAAGTTTTTATCGAAAACTCAAAATCTCCTCATTCATAATTCGGATTCATATCTCCGTGAACCGCATCCTACCTCACGTTGACCGCCTTTTGGCATGGAGTTTGCGAAAATGAACTTTTTATCATTTTATCGTCATTTGAAAGTCATCATTGTCCGCGTACCTTTGCAGTTGATACGTGGACAAGTCTTTGTTCTTTGTTTAGCAGGTTTTCTCCGTTTTGGTAACGGTATGGGCTTACAGATAAGCCGGAGAATAATCCTTAGTGTTTCTTTGAGCGTGGCGCTGACGAGTTGCTATTCCTTCACCGGAGGCTCAATTCCCTCACATCTCAAAACGCTCAGTATTCCTCTGGCGGACGACACAAGCGGCTTCGGGAATGCGCAGTTGCGTGAGAATCTTACTCAACAACTCGTTCAATCATTTCGCCGTGAAAATGCCTTCTCTCTTGTTCAAGAGCGCTCAGATGCTGTATTGGAAGTATCCATTACGAATGTTTCCGAAGTCACTGCCACCGTGCAGCAGACTTCTGCACAGCAGGCTGAAGCAGAGCGTGACAAACAGGTGATTGTGTCGGTCAAGGTAGTCTATCAAGACATCGTAAAGCAAAAGCAAATTTGGGAAAAGCAGTTCGCTCCGCCGCAAACATACGCGATTGCGTCAGGTTTGCAAGGACGCGATGCCGCTATTGAGCGAGCGCTCAAGCAAATTGCTAACGATGTGCTTTTAGCAGTAGTCTCTGGTTGGTAGTTCAGAAAAATTTTGAATGTTAAAGTGATAAATGTTGAATTTTTCACTCGCAAACTTCTCAAAATTAGATAACGAAGCCATCATACGACCAAAACCCCTCCTTCTTCAAGAGAAGAACCTGTGCAGCAAAGACCAGACCTTGGTACTCGTGTCGTAATTCTTTCGCATTTACCACACGCATCAATCACAAGGTTCGTTTACCTTTATGGAAACACTGATTCGCCTTATTCCCATGCACGATGCGCTCTTAGCGCTGTATTTCCTTTCGCTGTCTATTTTATTCTTATTTGGCTTGCAAAGCGCTGTGATGGTGTATTTCTACACCAAAACACGCCACATAAAACGCCCCGTTCCCGCAATGCCCGCCGAAGTCCCGATGGTGACGGTTCAACTGCCGCTTTTCAACGAAATCTACGTCATTGAGCGCCTTGTCGAATCTATCTGCGCTTTGGAATATCCCAAAGACCGCATGGAGATTCAGGTGCTTGATGATTCCACCGACGAGACCGTCGAAGTAGCCCGTCAGATTGTTGCTCGCTATGCCGCCCAAGGATTCGACATCACACACATCCACCGCACAAATCGGGTAGGCTATAAGGCAGGAGCACTCAAAGAAGGACTAGCGATTGCTAAAGGTGAATTTATTGCCATTTTTGATGCTGACTTTGTGCCGAAACCGGAGTTCTTGCAACAAACAATTCCGCACTTCTTTGGTGGAGAAAAAATTGGCATGGTACAAACGCGCTGGGAACACCTCAACGAAGATTATTCCTTCCTCACTCGCGCCCAAGCACTTGCCCTTGACGGACACTTCGCCATTGAGCAGCAAGTACGCAATAAAGCAGGATTCTTTATCAATTTCAACGGTACTGCTGGCGTGTGGCGTAAAGAAACGATTTTTGATGCCGGCAACTGGCACTACGACACCATTACCGAAGATACAGACCTTAGCTACCGCGCACAACTTCGCGGTTGGAATTTTATCTACTTGAATGACGTAACCTCGCCCGCCGAATTGCCCGCCGAAATCAATGCCTTCAAAGCACAACAATTCCGCTGGACAAAAGGTACAATCGAAGTAGCAAAGAAAATTCTGCCTACCGTATGGCGCTCCGATTTGCCCCTCCGCATCAAGGTTCAATCTACCTTCCATCTTGCAGCCAATATCGTTTTCCCGTTTATTATTTTGGTGGCTCTGCTCAATGTGCCGCTTGTGATTATTAAAAACGTCATGCCGCAATATGGCTGGTATTTTGATTTGATGGTTATTTTCACGCTTGCATCTATCAGCACTTTTACCTTTTATACCGTTGCTCAGTACACCATTCACCGCGAAGACTGGCAAAAGCGCATTTTCCTTTTTCCGCTCTTTATGGCTGGTAGTATGGGCTTGGCAGTAAATAACACCCGTGCTGTACTGGAAGCAATTTTCAACAAAAAAAGTGAATTTGTACGCACACCGAAATTCAAAGTCGAAAAGACTGGCGACAACTGGAAATCCAACAAATACAAATCCAAAAAAATTGACCGTACTGTTTTTGTAGAGCTTGCATTTGCCGCATATTTCTTTGTTGGCATCTGTATTTCGCTCTATTGTATGGAATTTGCTGCTATTCCATTCCAAGCTATGTTTTTCTTTGGCTTTGCTGTTGTCGGTGGTTTGTCCGTACGTCACGCACGTACACGCTAACGGGAAACCGTTGAATAATAAAGATTAAGTGGTTGTAATGCCCCGACTATTCGCTAGTTTGCGAGTAAGCGGGGCATTTCTGTAAGGTTATTTCAAGACATGGTGAGCAATAATTTTCGCGTTCACGTGTCTAAAGGTAGTGGCTAAAAAGATTTTTAGTAACGTTTGCATCTTGTAATGCTTTCTTTCGTAGTAGCTCGAAGAGTGAATTTAAGAGTGAATTTGTTTTTTTGATCAATCAAAGATTTTCTATGGCACGAGTTGTTGTTGTATCGGTTGCGGCGGGTGGTGGTCATAAGACTGCGATGGTCTCTATTGCTCGTACTCTCAGTGAACACGCTCCGACACTGGATGTGGAATGTTTTGAAAGTACCGTCGAGAGTCTTGACGCTTTGCACCGTAATTCTTATACCTTCAATGAAGGTTTTTATGACGCACTCTATAAGGCAGGAGATCTGAAAGTAGTACAAGATGTGTCATCGGTATTTTTATCTTCTATCGTCAAAGAAGTAGCAGATGAGTTTCGTCCGTTTATGCTTTCCGGCAACTACGACACTATTATCAGCACACATTTTGTCCAAACCTTTGCGATGCTCAAGCTCCGTGAAGAACTTGGCTCTTCGGTGAAAATACTGGCATACATTCCCGATTTTGATGAATCTACCGTCCATTTTGCTGCCTACAAAGGTATTCGTCCTGATGCTGCCATTGCACAAAGTCCACGTTTTTTGGCAAAATTAAACAGGCGTTTAGGTGTGCCTCGTAATGCCTTGCATCAAGCCGGGTACATTACCCGCCCTGAATTTACCCTTGTACGGGATATAACAAAAGAAGAAGCCTTGAAACGTGTAGCTGCGTTACCTTTTGCGGGTGCATCGGCAATTGTGCCGGGCAAGCGTACATTCGTAGCCGCAGGCGGGTCGTTTTGGGTATCCGAAATCTATAAAGAAATCAAGCAATTGGGCGAATCTGAAGATTTTCAGTGGGATAACGCACAAATTCTTGTTGTCTGCGGTAATAATGAAGAAGCATATCACGATTATATGCGTCTTCAGGAAGATTTATCAGCAAAGAACAGTGCCGTATGTATTGTGCCGTTACCCTTTATGAATGCGGAGCAACTGGCATCCGTCTATCGCGCTTCCGATGCTGTCATGCTCTCCGGCATAGCTCCTGCAACGCTTTATGAACTTATCGAAGCACAAGCAGGACAACCGGTTGTTCGTCGCGTCAATCCGGGACCTGAGCGTTTTAATCTCAAGTATATTCTCGACCATAATCTTGCGCTCTACGCACCGGAAAGTGATGATTTTCTCTCGCTGATGACTAATTTTAGTCAGTCCTCAGCGCTCGTGGACGAATACAATCATGCACACCGTCTGGCAGCAGAGAAAGAACGTGCTTTTGCGCAGCGTCGTGCAAAGAGTATGGCAACGTTTATTGAAAATCTGACAACAAATAATCTCAGCAATGGTTATCGCATTACGCCGCGTTACAGCTTGGGTTCAACTCTAATGCGCAATTTTGGTAAAGCGGGCATGAGGAAATCCGGTATTGCGGCAGAATATTTTTCGATGCTGATGTCACGTTCTATGCCTCGTTCGCGTCGAACTACTTGAAACCGATAGAATATTTTCCTAATAGCCGCTTCGTTGCTCACTTCCAACAAGCGGCTTTTATTTTATACCGACTTTCATCAATGACCATCATGTCTAAACAAACCACTACAAAACACACAGCAATC
>JANYDO010000567.1 GCA_025363605.1 Candidatus Kapaibacterium sp. | reverse complement strand
GCTTGAATTCAAGTAGCAATTTGTGTTATAAAGCGTCTGTTTTTTTACGATTCCTATTGCCGTTTTTACAAAATCATCTGGTTTTTGGGATTATTGGAATAATGGCAATAGAAAATATGCCGAAATTTAACAAAAAACGTTAATTTGCCTACCTAAACAGTTACAAAAGGATAATCAGGAAACCAGTCCGGCAAAATATTGAAAAATTCCTGAGCAGGATAATATCTGTTGTCATCATCACCTTTTATTGTTGTATTCCACTGTGGCACGGCAGAATCAATCAGTAGCAGAGACTCACTCCAGTCTTCCATTTCATGGAGAACCCCTATTTCCCCCTGAAGAAAGTGGGATAAACGGCTTGGTTTACCGCGCTGAAGGATATTACGGACAATGCAGCAAGCAGACCGAATTTCATCAGAAATATGTTGTTTGGGAGGCAAATTTTGCAGCACAAAGTTGCTACTTGTGTTTGCGTAGTTTGCTGTATATTTTCGCATAGTCAAAGATGAGTTGGTGAAAGACTCTCTACTGAAGCCTAAAAAAAACATACCGCTCCAATTCCAGAAAAGATTCCCCCCAAAACTATACAATTCCCCTCACACTGTCAAGCGTCCACTGTGAAAAAAATCTGACACTTCCGGCATGAAAATATGCCATTTTGGGCACTTTCGCGCTTGGCACGTTCTTTGGTAAGTCCTTGAGCACATTCTGATTGTCTCATCTTGCTGAAAGATTCTGCCATGCTGACTCTCGCTGCTCTCCATCCCGACCTGCCCCGCGTTGTTGCGATTCTCTGGCTTCAACGCGGTATTTCTCGGTATCGCATCAATGATTTTTCAGAAACAGTGCGGGATTTATCACGGGCGATATAGTGAGACCACTATCTCAGCGACGAAGGCTGTATTGGCGCGGTAAGGACTCATCTCTCCGACAACAGAGACTGAAAAAACATAGCGTTCACCGCGAGCGTAGGAATATCAAGTGAGCGGCACTCCGCTACGACAAACCCGTCGTCGTCAATCATCAGCGCAACGCCGTGCTTGCGGCACATCGCGGCTTTCCATGCGCCGTGATTGTCTCGCTCGCTGTCGGGACAAATTTCGACCATGATCCTGCGGTGCAAGACTTCTTCAGCCTTCTCAGGCGTAATGGATTTATTCAAGGTGATGACAACAACAGCCTCAAACTTCGCTGATAAAATTCTCATCTCTTCGGGAAAGTGCGAAACTACACCATCCCAATCCAAACCGAGTGTGTCTCTCATCTGAATACAACTCTGACTAAGGTATTGAACGAAATTATCTTGAACTATCTACACAGACAAGAATGTCTGTGCTACGGCATAAAATCTGGCTTTGGCAGCACAGACATTCTTGTCTGTGTTCCAAGTATTACCGTCCAGATGCTTATGATACAAAAACAATCAACCATCGCCGACTATGGCACGGAATATACACGAATACTTCAATTCACTTACAAAGATAGCACACCGACGGCAATACACCGTATTTTCTTTTGATAAATTCCATTCCCGCCGTCTTTGGCAAGACCACGTAAAAAAGCCGAGACGGTAGAACCACTCTCGGCTTTGCCATATTGTAAATTGTAGCGCTATGCGCAGCTTCACATCATCGTTTATTTGCGTGCTTGAGCCTTCAAAACGCTCATTTCGCTGCGAAGGCGATCAATCTCGGCTTGCTGCTCTTGCATTGCTTTGACAAGAAGCGGTACCATTGCTGCATAGTCAACGCTGTGGATTGTGCGTTGCTGTGTCATTTGTGGTTAGCGTGCGTGGGGCTGGGAAGAATCTCAGTGCGCTTTTGTACAAATTCCGGTGCAATGCTCTGCAATTCATCAGCTGCGATGGCGTACCCTGTCGAGCTTTCAGTTGGCTGCTCTTTCGTTGGCAGAGAACGAACTTTCTCAATGGCAGAGGTGGAAGCTGTCGAAGAAGCACCTTGTTGTGCGGTTGTGGGAACAGCAGCAAATAGACAGACCGCACAAATGGCAGCGGTGATAAGATATGTTTTCATGACGTTGCTCCGTAAGCGCATCTCGCGGGTGGAGGTCAGTACGGTGGCGGGATGCGAGGCAAGCACTGCCAGCATAGCACTCAAAGACTCAAAATACTCCTCTGCTTTGCTTGAGTGTGCGTACCGATGCGAGTTGGTCGAATGAGCGTTGCAGAATGGCAGCTTCTGCCTCACGGTCATAGAAAAACGAAACACTCCCCACCGCAACAAAGGAAATCGCAAGAGCTGCAAGAAAAAGGCGCTGAGAGATAATGAGATGATTCGGGTTCATGAAGAAAGTGCAGTTAAAGACTATATCGAAAAAATTGGCACCGAAATTGAATGAATAGATTTGAACGCCCAATATACGCATTTTGCTGTGGCAATTTTCAGCAGAACGCTGCAATGTGCGCCCGAAAAACGAATTTTCCGTGTTGTTTTTTGCACTACTATGAATTCAACAACAGTCCGCCACTCGCCACTCCGACACTCAGTGTTTGCAATACTTGCTATACTGATTATCAATGACGCAGTACTTTTTGCCCAAAAGCCCGGTGCCGTCGTAAAAAAAACTACTGCCGCCGCAGCACCGTCGCCCGCACTCAGTAAGATGCAAGAAGGCAAAATCTGGCTTTCGCTGGATGTCGTCGAGCACCAATACAACAGTTCAGGCAACGAAGTAGGCAAAGAAAAATATCGCTCCGATATTGATATTCAAGTTATTGATAGCGCCACCAATCGCTCAAATACCGTACGTTCCGGCGAAACCATCCCCTTGCAGGCACGTCGCACATACTACATCATGCTCCCCGAAGTACCGCAAAGTTATGGCATGGCAACACGTCTTGCCGGACAGCAAACGCAGATTATTCGGACACCGAAAAGCACAGGTGACGACGATGTGATGTTTGAGCGTAAATTTGTTCTGAATAGTCGTCCGGGGTCTGCTTCGGGCACGGCTTCAGCGCGGGAAATGAACAGAAATATTCCCATTGGGGACGGCGGGAAACCAAGCGGTTCAACATTCAAAAACACAATGCCGCAAAGTATGCTAAAGTCAAACGCAATGCTTAATCTTGGCGCAAACGTTTCCAATCCGAACTACTACGTCATTCAATACTGCTCGCTCAAAAGCCAAGACGATGCCCTCCAAGCGCGGTCGTTCCTCATGCGCAATGGTGTGCGGGATGCTCGTGTGGAAGTGTATGTGGACAGATTTGGACAATCGTACTACCGCTTGCGCTCCGGTTCGTATATTGACCCGTCGCTTGCCAAATCTACGATTGAAGCCACGCTCTGGAAAAATCGCCAATCGCTTGGTCTCAAGCAAAAACCAATCGTGGTAAAAGCTGGTGTCTAGGTACACAGAGTAGTAAAAAAGAACATCAAAAAAGCCGCTTGAAATACTTCAAGCGGCTTTTTTGCTATGACATCTGAGTCGAAAAACGGTGGGAAGAGTGCAGCAGTTAATTAACCGATGCTATCCACCGATGCTTTCACACGCGCATATACGGTCTCCACTTCGGCGTTACCGTCCAGAGTTTTGACAAGATTCGGCACGTTGGCGTAGAAATCCAGCAGTGGTGCGGTTTCTTTTTCATACACCGCAAAGCGGGCGCGAATAGTTTCCTCGTTATCGTCCTTGCGACCACGCAGCAGAAGGCGCTTCACCAGTATTTCTTGGTCAACGGTGATGTTGATGACGACGGCAACTTTTTGTCCTTTTGCACTCAGAATTTCATCAAGCGCGGTGGCTTGACCAATCGTGCGCGGATAACCGTCCAAAATCGTACCGGCTTGGAATTTTGGTTGCGTGAGAGTCTCTTCCACAATTTTGGTAACAATATCGTCCGACACGAGATTACCGGCATCTACGACTTGCTTGGCAATTTTGCCGATGTCCGTTTGTGCGGCGATTGCACTACGAAGCGCCTCGCCTGTAGAAAGATGCCCGTATCCCATACGTTCAGCAAGCAAAGCAGCTTGTGTACCCTTGCCAACGCCCGGAGCGCCGAAGAAAATAATAATCATACTGTAAGGTGATGAGTGAAATGTGCGAAAGAGAATAGACTTTTTACAATTTTTTATTGTAGGAAAATAACTTGCGAAAATACGAAAGGTGTTTGGTTTTACCAGCGAAATTTTCTTGGAAGATTTGTACTTTATCTTCGGACTTGGGTTTCGGGAAATTCTGTTTGGTCGTTTTTCTTTAAAAAAATATTTGATATATGCAATAGCTCCCGGTCATCGCTTTGGGGGTCTCGGTCATCGCTTTTGAGCTTCGGTCATTACTTTTGCATTTTCGGTCATCGGATTTGCATGGTGTTTGTTTCTTTGCGTAGCTTTGTGGCAAATTTACGATATGCGATTATTGAGTGTGATTATTTCCAATAACTTTTCTACTGTGCAATGCGAATTTTGATTATCGAAGACGATATTTCATTTCGGCGTACTCTTGTGGCTGTTGTAGCTCGAACTATGCCTATTGCGGAGCTTGATGTGTGTGCTTTGGTTTCGGAAGCGAATGAGATACTTCAGTCCTTCCCGACGGATATTGTGCTATTGGACATGATG
>JANYDO010000562.1 GCA_025363605.1 Candidatus Kapaibacterium sp. | reverse complement strand
GACTACCAAAAGAACTTCGTCGCGCTATGTCGCGCCACGCCCTGCGCTCAAAGCAGCGCAGACCGCGACCGCTCAGGCTGCGACGAAATGCCTTATATCCCCATGCCTGAAGGCAGGGGCTTTACGGCATCTCTGGTAAGACAAGAAAGTATCTGGCGCTCAAGACAGCGCTTGATGGTGCGATTCTTTCCCCGTCCGAAGGCTTTGTCGCTGCTCGGACGGGGGGGGGCGGGGCGGTTAGAATGATTTCATTGCAATAGAAATTCCCATAACAAACGCCGCACAAGACGCGAGTAGGGCATAAAGGGATGGAAATGCAAACCCACATTGAGCGCCTCTACTCCGTACCACGTAGCTGCGCTACGTGACGGTACAATCATTGTGTCGCTGGGAGTGTAGAGTGCCAGACGCGGTAAGTCCGCCAGACAATGTTCCGTTGCGTGCAGATGGCGTAGGAATTCGCTTTCAGGGCGCATATCGGCGCAGCCCTGAAAATAACGACCCGGCAGTGCGTATGCCATAATGGTTCCTTGGTGGGGACTGCCGATAGCGACGAAGCGTTCTACACGGTCTTTACCGCTTAATTCTTGGAGATAATACCGCGCTACAAGTCCTCCCATGCTAAACCCAACCAGCAAACACTTTTCACCCGCCGGAACGTTTGCTTCCACGACATTTCGTACTTGTTCTGCCAATTCTGCAAGACTGGCGCGACCATCTGCGCGAACAAGGCTCGGCGCATGAGGAATGAAGCCGCGCTTGCGAGCATCGCGCACGAGCAAGGCAAAGACTCTGCCGGTATTGAAAATGCCGTGGATGAAGATAATATGTCGTGAGCGAGTAGTCGTTCTTGTATAAACGTGCGGAGGAGGCATTTTGTTGTGTAGTTTGATGGAGAAAAAGTGTTTTGATGTTTGCCAAGCATAAATCAATCGTGGTAAATTCCACATTTAGCCGTATTTTTGAGCGCTTTGTTCCAACAATTTTTCTCTTTCTCGCGCATGGTAACGATAGTTGGTCATTATAACGGAAAACTCAAGCAGCTCACAATACGTGAGCTGTGTATCTTGCAGACGGAGCCTGATTTTAAGGATTGGACAATCTGGGTGGATATGAATAATTCCACCGAACAAGAAGAAGAAACTGTACTCATTCAAATGTTTCTGTTTCATCATCTTGCTGTGGAAGACTGCCAGCGAGAGCGCGTCCAACCCGAAGAAGGCGACCACTTCCCGAAGGTGGAAGATTATAGCGATTACCTCTACGTTATTTTTAATCCGGTGGATATTCCTCTTGGCGCACAAATTCACGCTTCGGAGGATGAGGAAGAAGACCCGCCGCTCAGTATCAATTTTCGCACCCGCCAGCTAAACGCTTTTTTAGGGGAAAATTATATCGTCACGCACCACTACGAGCCGTCGCTTGCGGTGGAATATACGATGCAATTGTGCTGGAAAAATCAGAATATTTTGGGTCGTGGACCGGACTATCTTTTTCATATTATCATTGACCAAATCGTTGACCACTACACGCCCGTTATGGAGTATTTCGACGATGTACTGGAAGAAGCGGAAAATCGTGTGATGGCATCGAATAGCTCGGATTTGCTTGTGCAGATTCTTCGACTCAAAAAATCTATGCAGCGCTTTAAGCGTATCACGACCTACCAACGAGAGATTCTGAGCCGCTTGGCGCGTGGTGAGTTTGAGCTTGTTTCTACCGAAGAAATGGCGTATTACCGTAATGTCTATGACCATCTGGTGCGTATTGTGGACGTGTCAGAATCGTACCGCGATATTATCAATGGGCTGGTGGATGCTCACCTGTCGGTAACGTCGAACCGCATGAACTCTATTATGAAAGTTCTCACCATGATGTCCACAATCTTCCTTCCGCTGACGCTCATAACGGGCGTGTACGGGATGAACTTTGAGATCATGCCGGAGCTGCGCTGGAAGTACGGCTATTTCTTTGTATTGGCAATGCTCGTTGCGGTTGGTGGCGGTATGCTGATGTACTTCCGCAAAAAGGGTTGGCTGGACTAATCAAAGGATGCCGGACAATGAACGCACTATTTTCCAAAGACATACACTTTCGCTATCAAAAAGGTTTTATCATCCTACATAAGCCCTTCTTTTTTGTCGTTCAGACAGTTGTATCGGTGTTGCTCGGTGCGCTTTTTGCCATGCAATCGCTTTCCGCGCAAGTCCCGACCTCAGCGCTTGCTTTTCCCAAAGCTCATTATGCTGTCCATCTGGACGATAAGCCGACAGCGCTGCTGACCGTGATTGAACTGGCTGGACGATTGTACGCAGAGCCTGTTGCTCTGGCAACGGCACTTGACTGCGAACTTCGTTCCGAAGGTGTGCTGGCAGTGCTTCTTACGCCCAGCCACGTTCTTGCCTTTGCTGTGGATGCGCACGTAGTCGCTGTGCAAGCGGCTAACAGCGATACTGTCAGTCTGACGCAAATGCTTCATCCTGTGGCATTGCAGGGCGGGCGCTTGTATTTGCCGCTTGACGATGTGCTGCGGCTCTTGGCGGATAATGGCGTGTACGAAGTAGATGAGCGTGATGCAGACGTGTATTTGCGCAGCAATACGTTTATTCCACCGCCACAAGTTCTGTCGAAGGAAGTTTCCAAAAATGACCCATCCACCGAACAAAAAGCTCCCGCCACGAAGCCTTTTCGCAAGCCAACACGGAACTTGTATATTCTACCCGATGATGTGAAACGTCGTGATATGGATAGTCTTCCGCAGAAAACATCGCACATGAGTCCGTTTCCGTGTACCAAAGATATTACTATTAGGACTTTTGCGAATGTACACATTTGCGGGCAAGGGGTTGAAACCC
>JANYDO010000401.1 GCA_025363605.1 Candidatus Kapaibacterium sp. | reverse complement strand
GCAAAGGTTGGCGCTCGGTGCTTAGTGGCGGCGGGAGCAGTTATTTTGGGTAGTACGGTTGTCGGGGATGATGTGTGGGTCGGTCCCGGGGCAATTATTTCCAATGAACTTGATGTGGGTAACAAAGCATTTATCACGTTGGGGGCGGTCGTAACGCAGAATGTAGCCGATGGCGAGAAGGTGAGTGGCAACTTTGCTATCGCTCATTCACGTTTTTTGGAGCAGCTTAGAACGATTCGTTGACGCTATGTTCTCAAGTTTCCGTATTTTCGTGTTCTTTGTCCAAAAAACTTCTTTCATCCGTTGATTTTTTCTGTGTGGCATGAGCATAAACGCACCTTCTCTTTCCATCATTGTACCGGTGTACAACGAAGTCGAACTTCTCGGCGACGCTGTACGCCAGATTAACTCTTTTGTCGCGCCTCATTTCGCGGAGTATGAAATTGTCATTATTGAAAGCGGCAGCACCGACGGCACGGGCGAGCTTTGCGACCGTTTGTCAGGTGAAATCCCATCAGTGCGCGTGATTCACGAAGGCGGTCGGAACGGCTTCGGTTCTGCACTCAAGCGCGGCTACAAAGAAGCTACAAAAGATTGGGTCTGGTTCGTCACCGCCGACACGCCTTTTCCGTTAGAATCTATCATAGAGGCGCAAAAATTATTTTCGCAGTATGACTGCATCTTGAGCTATCGATCGGAAGATACGCGCAAAAGTTTTTTCCGCAAGATACAATCAGTCGTCTATAATACGCTTGTAAAAACCGTTCTCGGCTTGCGCGTCAAGCACGTCAATTCTGCCTTCAAAGTCTTTAAGCGTGAGGTGATTCAGTCCCTGCCGCTTATCTCTAATGGCTGGTTTATTGATGCCGAAACGCTTTACTGGCTGACGGAGCGCAAGGTGCGCTATACGGAGATTCCTGTGCCGCTTATTGACCGCACGGGCGGACATTCGACCATTACGCTTTCCACGCCACTGACATTGTTGAAAGAATTGCGACGCTTCCTACAAGAACGCAAAAAATTCTTGTAAAAATTGAGATCGTTGTACGAAGGCTTGTTAAAATCGCCAAGCAAAAGTCGTTCCAATTATTGACTGGTAACGTTTTTTGCTTGGCTTTTTTGTGCTTTTTTCGCATTTTGGAGAACGGAGCGACGTGTCTATGCAAATTCCGTTCCAGATTCGCCCACGACACGTCACCTACCATTTCCATATAAGCAGCTATCGTTATTCAGCATAATGAGAAAGCGTCAACTACTATGATAGGTCTCGGTCTAGGACTTGAACTGGGCTTGGAGCAAAAGCTCACGCCTCAGCAAGTGCAATATCTTAAACTTTTACAACTTACCGGCTTACAGCTTGAGCAGCATATCTCTCAAGAACTGGAAATGAATCCTATGCTCGAAGAAGGCGGCTTGGAATCAGATTTCGGCGACGATACCGAACTTAGTCCCGTCGAAACCATTTCCGAAGATGCGCCCAATGAGAGTGATGCCGATGACCGCGAAGAAGAACGCATTTCACGGGATGAGAATGATGATTTCGAGGTATTTAATCCCGAAAATGGTGTCAATGACGAGGAGCAAACGTGGGTAGATTTTATTGAGGACGAAGGAAGTACGGCAAAGTATAACAGCGACGACGAGGACGGCGAAGGCTTCCCTATGCCGGAATCGCGCTCGGTGCTTGACGAAATTGAAGACCAACTTCGTATGCTCAATCTCACCGAAGAGGAGCAAATCATTACTGAAGAAATCTTGGGCAGCATTGAACCTTCGGGCTACTTCTACCGAGACCTGACCGAGATAGCGATTGCCGTAAACGAAAAAATTGATGTCCTCAATGACTTGCGAAAAAGCGCTGCTCTCACAAATGCTACCAGTACGAACGGCTACAAGCGTGATTATATGGATGCCTATCGTGTACATGACGACAACGACTTTGATGACGATGATTTTGAAAGCATAGACCTTTCGCCCGTAAAAAAGAAGCCGACCACTCTTGCAGCGCTGACTGCTCAAGCTATAAGTAACCCTGTCGCACTGCTGCAGTCCGTCAATGTGGACATGGTGGAAGAAATCTTGTTCGAGATTCAAACACTCGACCCGCCCGGCATTGGTGCGCGGGATTTGCGCGAATGTTTGTTGGCTCAACTGTATGCTTTGCCCAAACTAAATGCGGCGCAGCAGCTCGCAAAGATGGTGTTGGAAAAATCGTACGAGCCTTTCCGCATGAAGCATTACGAAGTCATTATGCGCGAACTCAAGGTAAGTGATGTGTACTTGCGCGAGGCGATTAAAGCCATTCGCTCGCTGAATCCGAAACCCGGCGGGCTTTCTACGGGCGGTGCGACGAGTTCTATTATTCCTGATTTCCTGATTAGCTTTGATGAAGAAAAAAATGATTTTTTCATCCAGCTCAACGACACGCGCGTCCCGACGGTACACGTGAACAAAATGTACGAGCAGATGAAAAATCAAGTCCGCGAAGTCACTCAACGCGGCATGAAAAGCCAGCGCATGAATAAAGACACGCGCAAATTTCTGAAGCAAAAATATGATGATGCAAAGTTTCTGATTCTGGCACTCAAGCAGCGCCGCCACACGATGATTCGCGTGATGACGGCGATTGTGTTCCGTCAGAAAGAGTTCTTTTTGCGTGGCAAAAACTACATCCGTCCGCTTATTTACAAAGATATAGCCGAGGACACGGGCGTAGATATTTCTACCGTCTGCCGCGTGGTCAATAACAAATATGCCCAGACCGATTACGGCGTGTATGAACTTCGCTATTTCTTTAGCGAAGGCTTGCCTATGCCCAAAGACCCCGTTGTAGGCGGTGCTCTGGGTGTTGCTCCTGTGGAAAGCAGCAACGGCAGTTACTCCGGCGAAGACGGCGATACGGAGAATGAAATTTCAACCCGCGTCATCAAGGGTAAACTGAAAGAAATTATCCAAGCCGAACCCAAAGACAAACCCCTGAGCGACGACAAACTGGTGCAAGAGCTTGTGAAAATTGGTTTTACGATTGCTCGGCGTACAGTGGCGAAATATCGTGATTTGGAAGGGATTCCACCGGCAAGACTCCGGCGAGAGTTATAGCAGCACCTGAGAATGTATGCACTTCCCCGACGAGAAATTGCACACAAACGGAAACGAATCGTCTTTGTAGAAATTCGGAACTTCTTCTTCACGCCATGAACACTCACTATTCAGCACGGATATATTGCATCAGCGCTTGTTTGCTGATGCTGGCAGCATTTGTGCCATCAAAAGCACAGCCTCTGGGCTTTGCAATGGAGGCATTTATTCCTGCAAATTTGACTGCGAAAATTGGTGATACAGTACGTATTCCCGTTGGGGTGCGGCGAGTGAGTGCGGTTGCGCAGCAGTTATTGATTGATAGCTGCCGCTTTACTTTTCGCTTTAATCCGACGGTACTCGTGCCTTTACGAACACAGCCTTTTGATACGCTCTACAATGCCAATAATCTTATGGAAAGTGGCATTACGGTGCGCGTAAATAGGCGCTTACGCGAGAATGACGAGTTGATACAGATTCCAATGCTCGTGTGCTTGGGCGACGTGGATGTTACCGAGATTTCTATTGATCGTGGTTTGCAGGGATATACATTTCAAATTTTTGCGTCTGGTATGCCTAATGGCTTCACCTTGCAAACTGTCTCAAGCGGATTGTTACGAGTAGAAAATGCAGTATGGAACGGGATATTGCGCACGGTCAATGCAAACAGTGGGCAGCTTTCTATGACTATTTCGCCTAATCCTATTGCAAATGCTTCTACTATCGAACTCGGTGTTGGCAACTTACCAACCCCACCTCAGCTGGGCTTGCCGTCACTTGTGCTTTATTCTGCCAATGGTCGTGATGTTCCACTTATTGGTTTAACCGATATTATTCCGATGAACTTCTTAGGACGGTCATCTCTTTCTCTGCGTTTCCAGCGTGGCAATCTGCGTGGCGCTCATTATGCCCGCTTCACCTACGGACCGTACTCAATAACGCGGCTTGTTGTTTTTGAATAACCATGAAACATCTGCGTTATCTACATTGCTTGATTTTATGCACTTTCTTTGCGAGTGCGGCTAGGCTTTTTGCACAAACCCCCTCTACGAGTGCATCGCAACATATACCGTTCTCGCTTGGACTTGTGGGCAGCATTGCACCGCAGTTTGCGACGGGCAGACTTGCTGCGCTGCAAGATATTCCGCGCTTTCCGGCGATACTTAATGTGCATAATGGCACAATGCTTGGCGGTGGAATCGAAGCTGCCTATCGTTTGAACCCCTCGTGGGAACTTGGTTTGCGTGGGGAATATGGGCAATCGTCCCAAACAACGACGGGTGACGAAAACGTCCTTTTGAGTCTTTGGAATCCACAATTAAGCCGCTACCAGCCCACGCCCGCCGTCGTCCGCAATACGCTCACATCCACTATCACCATGTTGTCCTTGACACCGCTTGTCCGCTTGTTTTTGGGCGAGGTGTTCTATGTGGGTATTGGAGCGAGGTTCGATGTGCCTTTGCAAACATCACTCCGTTATCGTTTTGACCTTGAAGCCCCTGCTACATTTGTGAATAGCACTTTGCCCCAGCGCATAGACACCGCTCTTCGTCTTCCTCCTGTGGCACGAGCTGCCTTTTCATTTTCGCCTGTCTTGTCTGTTGGCGCATCACTGGCAGTAGGTCGTCTGCGCTTTATGCCGGAATTGCAAGTACAACCCTTCTTTCAACCTCTGCGTGGCATCACGCCCGAAAATACACCGTGGAATCAGGTAGCATTGCGTTTCAATCTTGGTATTGTTCTTTCTTTCCCTGCTGCTCAGGCAATACCTCAGGCTTCGTTGCCAAACGTTCCCGTGAACTCTCCGAGCAACATTGTTTCGCAAAGTACATCCATACAATCACAGAACGCCATGCACTCCTCCTCCTCCTCGCAAGACGCTTCCACGCCGAACACGCAAGGAACGAAAGCTGAGAATCTGACTGCCCAAGAACCGCCAATCAGCTTTTCCATGAGGCTTGACACCGTATTCCAACGCGATACCACGACACAACCAGTGGCATGGAATCTCGCCGATACCGTGCGCATGGACAGAAATACAACGCAAAGTCGCACCATTGTAAACGGCAAGCAGATTACCATCAGCGAATCTTATACGCATGACGTTCCCAAGCCCAAGCCATTTTTAGTAGCAAATCTGGATGTACGATTTATTCCGGCGCTCGGTGCGGTGCGGTCGGCAGAGACAAAGCAAGCAGCACGACTTACGGAAAAACCGATGATTGTGCGCTCACTCACTGCTTCGGCAGCACAAGGAGTGTTCTCGCCAAATGAAGCATATGACACCGTTCATGCGGTGCGCTTGCCTTTGGTGCGCTTCTTGCCAACAATTTCCAGCGAGGTTGGTATACGCGAACGCTTGATTACGATTGGCTCAGAGCAGAGTTCCGAAGCGCCTTTGCTGACCATTATTGCGCCGGACGCAAAACCTCTTGATTGGGACGCACAGACATTACTTTTTCTCCCTTTTGCGTCAAGCCGCACACAGTTGGTTCGGGATACGCTTGCTGTATGGATGACGGTTGCCGATAATGAAGGGCAGCGTATCAAGACGGAGGCGGCTCTGATTACGGTAGAAAATTCTGATACAACTCCACTACACCAGACCACAGCGCTCACATCACGGCAATCGGGACGCTGGACACTGGCATCACTCCGCGTGGTAAGCGATAGCACATCGGGAGCGCTGACGCTTGCGCCAGAAGCAACAATGCTCCATGAGCATCTACTTCGAGAAATGGCGCTCCGTAAAAGCAGTTTCAAAACAGGTTTCAAAAACTGTACGGTCTATGGTGAAGTGCTTTCCTCTGGTGTAGTGCCGTCAGATACCAAGATGCGCGGGCAACTGCTTGATGTCGCACGTGGTATTGCCAATACTCTCAAGACTTCATCGGTCTATGTCGTGCTGGGAGATAAAGATTCGTATCGCGGTGACAACGTTCAGACGCTACCACCGCAACATTTTGACAAAAAAACGTATGCTTTCCCACATACCGATGCGTATATTCGGGTGCTGGTGGAAGAATAGGCAATAAAGCAATTCAACAATGATAAGCGCAGCAATAGTGAACCCACAGTCTCAACATATAACCGGCATTATCGGCTCCTCAGTTCAGATGCGCGAGGTGATTGAGCGTGTGCAACAGGTTGCCCCGACTGACCTTTGTGTGCTGATTACAGGCGAGTCCGGTACAGGCAAAGAGGTCTTTGCCCGCGCTCTGCACAATCTTAGCAAGCGGCGGAGAGAGCGGATGGTGAGCTTGAATTGCGGTGCTATTCCCGAAACACTCTTAGAATCAGAGCTTTTTGGCAGCGAAAAGGGCGCATACACGGGCGCAACCGAGCAGCGCAAAGGCTTTTTTGAAGCGGCAGACAAGGGTACGGTTTTTTTGGATGAGTTGGGCGAAATGCCGCTCGGAACGCAGGTCAAACTCTTGCGTGTACTGGAAACGGGCGAGTTTTCGCGCTTGGGTTCGCCGGATGTCATTCGTTCGGATGTACGCATCATTGCCGCCACCAATCGGCGCTTGGAAGAGGAAGTTGCTCGCGGGACATTTCGCCAAGACTTATTCTACCGTTTGAATGCTGTACAGATTGAAATTCCTGCCTTACGGGAGCATCCCGAAGATATTCCCGAACTTGTCGAGTATTTTGCACGGCGTACAACGCAGAAAATTGGCGTAGAGTACGAAGGAATCAATGCCGACGCACTCCAACTCCTTGTGAATCTGCCGTGGGCAGGCAATGTCCGCGAACTCAGAAATTTGATTGAAACAGTCGTTACGCTTGAAAAAGGTCGTGAAATCACGGTCGAAACATTGCGACCGTATATGCCTCGCGCACTAAAGTCGCCCGTAAGCGTTGCCGAAAGCGACTATCGAACATCGCTAGCACCACCACACTCGGTTTCTCGAATGCTCACTACCTCTCCGAGAGCGCTTCCTGCGTATATTCCTCCCATGCAGAATAATGGTTTCAACGAGAACGTGATGAAGATGTTGCCATCTGTCGCCGGAGAACGGTATGACCGAACCGACGGCAGCGGCGGATATGACGGACAGGAATACAATACCAAAGCGCTTGCACAATCGCTTTATACAAGGCTTCCCGCCAAAACACCGGAGCAAATTGAACGCGAATTGATGTACAAAGCGCTGGTGGACTTGGTGCGCGAAGTGGCGCTCTTGCGTGGTGAAGTGGCTGACTTGAAAGATGCTGTCTTCACGCAAAAGCATGAGGCTGAGGAGCAGGAAATCTCGGAAGTTCACGTCTCGCCGATGCAGCATGCGCAGGAAGCATCGGAACAATCGGCGTTTGTACGCACAACGCTGGAAGAAAGCCCACTTGCCATGCACGAGGTCGAGAAACGTCTTATCGGTACGGCTCTGGAACGCTTCGAGGGCAATCGTCGTCAAACCGCCGATGCGCTTGGCATTAGCGAAAGGACGCTCTACCGCAAACTCCGCGAATATGGACTTGCCGACAACGCCTCACCACCACCTCCTGAGGAATAGAGCGCTTTTGTAGGTATGCTCTATACTTTGCTTTGGTCATGCTTCTTTTTCACTATTCAGACTGCCCCCAATGCCGCTTCATTACTACACGCTGAGTCATATTGCCCGTGAATTACAGGACTCTTCGGGAATGTTCCTTACCGAATGTTTTACGCAAGAGCGGAATACGCTGCATTGCGTTTTTGAGGGTGGGCGTGGGAGGACGCGCGTGCTGGAAGCTCACCTAGACAGTCGTCATGGAGCGGTATTTGTGCGCTCAGAATTTCATCGCGCCCGCAAAAACACGCTCGACCTTTTTCCTGACCTTATCGGTCGGACGCTGCATAGTGCGTCGTTACTCCCGAATGAACGCATCATCGAACTGCATTTGCCGCCTTATACGCTGCATCTTATTGTTTTTGCCGGATGGAGTGAAGCGTTAGAAAGTGCGCCTGCCAACGCTCTTGTAACGCAAACTCTTGAGAATGAGGAGCAACGTCTTGAAACTATCACATCTGCTTTCCGAACTCCACAGCCTCTCGTCGGCACTGCCTTTCGCATCAAAGCAGCCCTACACCGACCGTTGCGAGAATTTGCATCGGAAATAATGCTGGGAAAAGCGCTTGCGGGCTGTGACCTTCTCTTGGGAAGTAGATACGCACCAGAAGCAATGACACGCATTAGCGCGGTAACGGGCTTAGTTGCTTCGGAAACACTTGGTTCTGAGGCGGTACAGAATCAGATGGAGATGATTGAGCGCATTGCAAGCGGTGTTCGTGAGGAATGTCTGAGCGCTACGGCATTTTTTGTTGTGCGCGACACGAGAACAGCGCCGCTTAGTAAACCTTTATTTTCGCTCGTTCGTCCTACCGATAGTTCTGTGCATATTGAACATGAGCATTCTTCGGCAAGCGAGGCTGTTCGCGCTACTGTCATGGCACTTCACCGCGAGGCACGATTTCACGGATTATACAGCGCGGCGGAGACAAGTTTACGCACCGCACTTGCCAAAGCGGAGCGAACCGTACAGGCAATCGGTCGTGATACCGAAGGCGCGGAGCGCTCCAAAGAACGCCAACTCTGGGCAGAACTTCTTCTTTCGCAGCCAAATGTTCAGCAAAAAGGCGTTGAGCAATTGGAAGCGCAGAACTGGGACGGCGAGGTGCTAACAATTCGGCTCAATCCGTCGCTGTCGCTACGTGAAAACGCCGACGAGTATTTCAAAAAAGCATCCACTGCCCGCGAAACACTCAAAAAACGCGAAGCACGACGCGAGCAGCAAGAACGCCTTGTGCGACGTTTTACCGAAGCATTGCTTGGACTTCGTAGTATTCGTACCGAAAAAGACCTTGAAAAATTTATGACCACATTTTCCAAAAACGCAAAAAATAATGCTGCTCACGAGTCCCCGCACAACGCGCAGCGCCAAAGCGAAAAGCAACAAGGCGAGAAACATCAAAAAACCACACGCTTCCGTGAGTTTCCGCTTGATGATGACCATACGTTGTACGTGGGCAAAACGGCAGCGGACAATGACGAACTGACTTTACGCTTCGCAAAGCCGCAAGATTACTGGTTCCATGCGCGTGGTGTGCCGGGTTCGCACGCAATTCTTCGTGCGCCGAGCAAAGATAAAAAACCACCGAAACACGTACTGGAACAAGCCGCCTCAATCGCAGCCTATTTCTCTAAGGCGCGAAATGCGAAGATGTCGCCCGTCGCCTACACGCAGAAGAAATATGTTCGTAAGCCAAAAGGTGCTGCAGTCGGTGCAGTCGTTTTGGAACGTGAGGAAGTGGTGATGGTACGCCCGCACGTTCCGGCAGGACTTTTAGGCACGGAAACTGATGAGTCGTATCTTGTCAACTAGCCTGACGCAATCAATACTGAGCGATTGTGATTGAATGATAACGAAATTTCTTCTTCTGAATTTACAGTAATTTGCTATTTTTACAGGCTAAACTCGTTCACTCTTCATAAAAAGTAACAAAACTGACAAAGAAACAACGAAAGCAGATGAGTTTGATATTGGAGCGTTCGTATATGCAGCATGGTTCCATCATTGCACAGAAAAGTATGCAGAAAATCGGGTTACGATATGCTGTATGGTTACTTCTGCTCACTCTGAGCAGTCTAGTACCCGTCATTGCCAACGCGCAGTTACTGGATACCGCACAACTCAATGCCTTACAAACATTTACATCCCTCGACGAAGCTGTTAAGAATGCCGATAAAGTACAAAAACTTGACCTGAGCGGTTTACAGATGGAAGAATTTCCTACGAAGATTGACAAACTTGTTAATCTTCGCGTGCTGATTATGGACGCAAACCGCATTAAATCTGTTCCGCCCGTTATAAGTAAATTGAATAAACTCCAAGTGCTGAGTATTACGGCAAATCTTTTGGAGTCTTTTCCGCGCGAAGTAACGAAAATACCCTCGCTTCAGGTCTTACAATTAGGACGAAACCAAATACCGGCATTGCCTACGGATTTGGGATTACTCGTTGAGCTTCAGGTGTTGAATTTGCAAAGTAACACCCTTGTTTCTCTGCCGCCTGACGTTGGTAAGTTGACGAAACTTACGATGCTGGACGTGAGTAATAATCAACTTTCGTCTTTGCCCACTGAACTTGCCCAACTAACAACTCTTGAGTATTTGGATGCAAGCCGTAATCGAATTAGTGCCTTCGGTACGGAACTTGGCGCATGGGTGAATCTTAAAGTTTTGGCTCTTGAAGGCAATCAGTTGAAAGCCCTTCCGCCCGAACTTGGTAAACTCACTAAACTGCAACGTTTGGAACTCAGTACCAATCAAATTGAGGTGCTTGGTTCGGAGATAGGTAATCTTACACAATTACAAATACTCCGTATAGTTGGTAATGCGCTCACAGCGCTACCACCAGAGATTGGCAAACTCACAAATCTTACTCAACTGGATCTGAATAGCAATGCTCTGACGGTACTTCCGAATGAAATCGGCAATTTGGTCAATTTGCAAACGCTCGAACTCGGTAGTTGTAAACTCACCGAAGTACCTGCGTCGCTCGGAAATCTGGGGCGTTTAGAGAAACTCTCCTTGAATGGAAATCAGCTTACAAAAATGCCACCCGAAATTGGTAAGCTCGTGAATTTGCAAAAACTTACTCTCAATGGGAATCAAATGACGATGTTGCCATCGGATATTGGTAATTTAACGAAGCTCCAAAGCCTAAATATCAGCAACAATCGTTTGACGACACTCCCCTCTGAACTTGGCAACGTTGTAAACTTACAAATGCTCAATGCCACACGGAACCAGATTGCGGCACTCCCCAGCGATATGGGAAAATTGCTCAATCTTCAAAAGCTCTACATCGCGGATAATAAACTTACCTCGTTACCGGGAGCAATGTCTAACTTGACAGACTTGCAAGATATTAATCTTGCCCGCAACAAGGAATTAACACGGCTGCCGGATATGCTGCGACTCTCGCGGCTCAAAAAGCTCGACATTCTGGAAACAAAGGTGTCGAAAAACGATATTGGTTTGCTCATTAAACTCTTGCCAAACACAGAAATCAAATACTCCGACCAGCAGTAATGCCGAATATATTACAAATGATATGTTTACAGGACTTATCGAAGAAATTGGCACTATTCGCTCCCTACGCCCTCAAGGTCACGGTTTTCGCATAAGCGTTACTGCCAAGACTGTCACACAAGGTCTGAAAGTAGATGATTCAGTAAGCATCAATGGAGCTTGTCAGACGGTGGTGCGCTGCGACGATTCGTCATTTGACGTAGAAGCAGTGGAAGAAACCATTTTGAAAACGACGCTTGGGAAATTCCAACCCGGAAGACGTGTAAATCTGGAGCGCGCTTTACAAGTAGGTTCACGGCTTGGCGGACATATTGTGCAAGGGCATGTGGACACGCGCGGTACGGTGCGAGCCGTCCAAGAGCAGTCCACAAGCTGGCTTCTGAGCGTAGATTTCCTGCATGAATTTGCCCGTTATATCGTTCCGGTCGGTTCTATCTGTATTGATGGCGTGAGCCTGACTGCTGCACGTGTTGAGCAAGATACGTTGACTGTGGCGGTCATCCCGCACACGTGGACGCATACAGCATTGCATGAATGCTCGGCAGGTAGTCTGGTGAATCTTGAATTTGATATTATCGGGAAATACGTTGAGCGCTTACTTCTTTTCGGCAATGCCGACCACGTTCATCACACTTCGCAAACTGCTTCCCACAAGACTTCCGGGATTACCGAAGAATGGCTTACTACTATGGGCTTTGGGTAATTTCACGTAATCGCCTAGTAAGGTATTGAACGAAATTATCTTGAACTATCTGCACAGACAAGAGTGTCTGTGCTACGGCATGGGAACTGGTTTTGGTGGCACAGACACTCTTGTCTGTGTTCCAAGTATCACTGTCCAAATGCCTATCACGCTGCAATATCAATTGCCGCTTCCTCTCGTGCGGCACGATATTTTTTTGGTTAGTTGATAGGAAAGGTGAATATTTGCACTTCTGCGAATCACACGGCAAACCCGCAGAAAGTGAGAGCGAACCGTTTCTTTTACCGTTTTTTTTGACCTTCAGTGGTCACTCCGAGACAACGCAATGAGAGGTTTTAACTTTGCGACAAAATTTGCATTTATCCTGAGTGCTACCGCTCTGGTATCTGTGGGCATTATTGGCTACTGGCTTTCGTCAATTAGTTTGGACGAACTGAGCCAAAATGCTCGTAATTTTTATGATGTGGTGGCACACGATGTAAAATCGCGCTTGGAAGAAAAAACCAATAATACCGCTATTCTGCTCAAGGGGGCACGTGAGGTTTTCGCCAATACCGAATTAACGAATCAGTCTGCTTTTAGTTTTATTTCTTCTTCTCTGGAACGAAGTGCTGATGTGAGTGCACTTGGGGTGTATGACCTTGAGGGCAATTTTGTTGACGCTTTTGCTGCCAATAATGCACAAGACTATCTGCCTCGCAAGCTGCCCCAAGAGCTTGTTGATTCGCTTCAAGTGATGCGCGATACAAAGGACAGCACGAAACCTCTTATCTGGCACACTATGCGGACTTCCGAGGGGCAAGCACCGGTTATTCCGATTGCTATCGGCTACAAGCGTGGCGATGGTACACGCGGTATCTTATCGTGTGCCTTAACGGGTCAGGAACTCTCGACGTTCATCACTCGCGCATCGAAAGAATCCTTCGCCGGCAAAGAAGACCGAATGTACATTGTGGATGATTCGTTACGTTTGCTCGCTTCATATGACGAAAAATCTCTGCGCAAGCAAGAATCATTGCTTGGGAAAGGTATTTTCAAGGAAGTCGTCAGCCTCAGCCAAGTTTCCTTTAGCCGCGATGCTGTTGCATCCAAGGAATATAAGGGTTTGGGTGGTGAGCAAATGGTGGGGACGTATATTTCTATTCCCGATTTGCAATCCGCGCTTGTCATTGAGCAGCCCGCTTCGTATGTGTATCGCTCCGTGAATGAAATGCGCAAAAGCATTTTCTTTAGCTTGATTGCTGTTGGCACGGCTGCTATCGTCATTAGCTTTGCTGTTGCACGGCAGATTAGTCGCCCGATTAACCAGCTTTTGGAAGCATCGGAACGCATTGCGGAGCAAGATTTTGATTACCGTTTGGATGAATCTCGTAGTGATGAGTTTGGTATTCTCTTTCAAAGTAGTAATCGTGTCGCCGGAGAGCTTGCACGGTACCAACAAATGAACTTGAACAAGATTGTCGGTACGCGAAACAAGTTGGAAAGCGTCGTGCGGCAGGCAAGCGACGGCTTTATCGTCATCGAACCGAACCGCTCTATCTTTGTGATGAATGACGTATTTGCGCATTGGTTCGGCGTGGATGCGATTTATGCGGAAGGTCGCTCATTCTTGG
This sequence comes from Candidatus Kapaibacterium sp., assembly GCA_025363605.1. GTDB lineage: Bacteria > Bacteroidota > Ignavibacteria > Kapaibacteriales > UBA4661 > PH2015. The sequence continues at coordinate 16,557 of JANYDO010000401.1, read as the reverse complement.
ATGTGCTGCCAGACTATGAACTCAAGAAAAACATCATGGATACGTTCACGGGCGAAGCGACCCATATTCCCGTGCAGTTCACTCTCCAACTCGTTGGCGAAGCAGACGAAACGGTTGTCAAAGGAACTTTTGTGCGCGTTATGAACGATAATGCGCTTACTGCGGTTATGGGCGTGCTGCGGGATGTCACTCGTGAAGTAGCGGTTGACCGCATGAAAACAGAACTTGTTTCCATTGTTGCCCATGAATTGCGCTCCCCGCTTAATACTATTCGTGGCTTTAGCGATTTGATTGGTAAAGGCTTGGAAGAAGACGAAACGAAAGAATTTGCTTCTATTATCACCTCGGAAGCAGACCGACTTAATGCCGTTATCACCAAGTTCCTTGATATTAATCGGATTGAAGCCGGTCGCACAGATATGCGCAAAGTTCCTTTCCGTATCCACGAAACGGTTAATAATGTTGTGAAAGTCAATATGCCGCTCGCGGAAGAAAAAAATATGACGGTGGAAATGGAAATTCCCAATGCCACCACGCCAATTATCGGCGATCCCGATCTTATCGGGCAAGTATTTTTGAACCTTTTCACCAACGCAATTAAATATTCCGAACCCAACAAAACTATACGTGTGGAAATAGTCGAAGGCGCTACCGATATGCGGGTGAGTGTCAGCGACGAAGGCTACGGTATTTCGGAATCGGCAAAAGAGAAACTTTTCACCAAGTTCTTCCGTGCTACCGATGACGAGCGCGTCCGACAGCACGTCGGAACGGGCTTGGGACTTGCTTTCATTAAAGAAATTGTCGAAAAACACAATGGCGAAATGGGCGTTGATAGTCAAATCAACGTCGGTTCAACCTTTTGGTTCGTACTGCCCAAATAACCTCTGCAATGCAGGTGGTTACTTGTTCCCTTAGATTCTTACTTATGACCGAAGCAGTTGCTGTCGCACTGCAACTGTAGCACAGTAACTGTACTACAGCAACTGCTTCCCCCTTCTTTACTTCATGTCTATGCCAACACAATACGAAGCCGTCATTGGTCTCGAAGTTCACGCACAACTTCTCACCAAAAGCAAGATTTTTTGCGCTGACCCGACCACCTTCGGTGAGCCGCCAAATACGAACATTTCTCCTGTTTCCTTAGGACATCCGGGCGTACTGCCGGTGCTGAATAAGCAAGTGGTGGAATACACGCTCAGAATGGGCTTGGCGACGCATTGCAAGATTCGCCCCATGTCGCTTTTTGCACGGAAACATTATTATTACCCTGACCTGCCGAAGGGCTACCAAATCTCGCAATTCGACGAGCCGATTTGCTACGAGGGGTATTTGGATATCGAGCTTGACTCCAAGGGCGACGGCACGGAAACACAACGTATCGGCATCACGCGCATTCACATTGAGGAAGATGCGGGCAAATCCATCCATGATCTTGATATTGACACGCTTGTTGACTTGAACCGTGCTGGTGTGCCGCTGATTGAGATTGTAAGCGAGCCGGACATTCGCACTGCACAAGAAGCAGTCGCCTATCTGACGCAAATTCGCCAAATTTTGCTCTACTTGGGCATTTGCGACGGTAACATGGAAGAAGGCTCTATGCGCTGCGATGCAAATATTTCCATCCGCCCCGTCGGAGAGACCAAACTCGGCACAAAAGCGGAAGTAAAGAACATGAACAGCTTTCGGAATGTCGAAAAAGCAATTGAATACGAAATCAAGCGCCAAATCGAAGTCGTCGAAGCGGGCGGTACGATTGTGCAGGAAACACGCGGCTGGGACGCAAATTCGCAAACAACCAAGTCGCAGCGCGGGAAAGAGCAAGCGCATGATTACCGATATTTCCCCGAACCCGACTTGCCGCCGATTCGCGTCAGCAACGAATGGTTGGAAAACGTGCGCAAATCCCTTCCCGAACTTGCTTTTGACCGTAAATGCCGATTTGTCCGCGATTTTGCACTTCCGGGCTACGATGCCAGTGTCCTGACGCAAGAACAAGCACTAGCGCAGTTCTTCGAGGATGCTTGCTCACACCTTGCCGAACAATCCAAAGAACGCTATAAACTTGTCAGTAATTGGATTATGACGGAGGTAATGCGTGTGCTGGGCGAGCGTAAAATCAGCATTCAAGAACTGAATCTTGCGCCACAGCATATCGCAGAACTGGTTGATTTATTTGCATCGGACGCGATTAGCTCCAAAACTGCGAAAGAAATTTTTCCAGAAGTGCTTGCCGGCAAAGCACCCAAGCAGGTTGTGGAAGAAAAAGGCTTGGCGCAAGTCTCCGATACGTCTTTTATCGTGGATATTGTCGAACGCATATTGAGCGAGAATCCTGAGGAAGTTTCGCGTTTTCGCGGCGGGAAGACCAATTTGATGGGCTTTTTCGTTGGGCAAGCGCTAAAAGAAACCAAAGGCAAGGCAAATCCGAAAGTAGTAACGCAAATTCTGCAAGACCGCTTGAACGCTTGATATTTGAACACTTATGACCCAATTTCTCCGTAAAGTTCGCGTCGCTCTCTCTCCGCGCGAATCCCTTCTCAAAACCACACTGGCAAACGGCGCTGTTGTGTATGGCAAGAATCGCACCGGCTTTGGCGGGCGCGGCATATACGTCCTGCGCGAAGAAATCGAACCGGAATTTACCCATTTGGAGCAATTTCTGGATGCCGACGGTGTGTTTCTGGATATTGGTGCGAACACGGGTATTTATACCATCAAAGCAGCGAAGCATTATAGTAAGGGTGGTGGTAGCGTAGTTATTGCTTTAGAACCATTCCCCGATGTTTTGGCGGTGCTCTATCGTAGCATTCAAGCCAACGGTTTTCGGAATGTGCGCTTGCGTAACGTCTGCGCCGGAGCATCCACCGGCACGGCATCGTTCTGGATGAATGCCGGAACCCCGCACACCTTCAGCCTTTTGAAACGTGATGAGGCGGCAAGTAGCCTTTCTTCACTCGTTGTGGCAGTGGACGATTTATTGCGGTGGGAAGGTGTGGAGCGGCTTGATTACATGAAAATTGACGTTGAAGGCGCAGAGGCATCTGTCTTGGAAGGTGCGAAAGAGTCCGTAACCCGCTTCCGTCCTATCATTCAAGCTGAAATCACCATCAACGAACTCCATTTCAGTCTCGACAATTACGCCACCTTTCGCGCTGCGCCTGACAGTCCGAACAATGTCTATATTCCGCTCGAAAGCAATAAAATTGCTATTGCGGAGCGCTTGGGCTGGAAACGGATGGAATAATTAGCCTGTCAATTTGTAGAATCACACGAAATTTTCACATTCGGCGCTCCAAGCGTCTTCCACTATGGAACCCTCCAGTAGTTTGCAACCTCACTCGGAAAACCCTTCTGCGCTTGCTTCTTCCATTGTCGTCCCAATTTTGGCAGGCATTAGCGCTGTCCATCTGATGAACGACGTAATGCAAGCCGTTGTCCCCGCTACCTTCCCGATATTGCAAAAATCTCTCCATCTCAATTACACCCAGCTCGGTTTGATTGCCTTTGCCAATAGCATGACCGCCTCGGTGATGCAACCGCTTGTGGGCTGGTACACCGACCGTAAGCCGCAGCCATACTTGCTTTTGGTTGGCATGGCTTTTACGCTTGTGGGTATGGGCTTGCTGGCGGTATCGGCGGCGTTTGGAATGATTATTCTTGCCGTGATGCTAGTCGGGCTTGGCTCGGCAGTTTTCCATCCGGAGGCTTCGCGTATTGTCTTGCTTGCCTCAGGAACGCGGCAGGGCTGGGGGCAATCACTCTTCCAAGTAGGAGGAAATATGGGAACGTCGCTTGCACCGCTGATGACCATCGTTATCTTCGTACCAATGGGGCAATTTGGTGCTGTGTGGTTCATGGGTGTTGCTTTGGTGGCACTTGTCGTACTCTATCAAATTGCAGGATGGTACAAAACGCATATTCCCACGTTGCGGCGGCGCACAGTGGCAGCACGTGTACGCCGCACTCGTGCGCAAGCCCGCATTATTCGGTTTGCTGCGGTGTTGGTGTTTTTCTTGGCATTTCTGCGAGCATGGTTTGTGGCGGGTATTGGGAATTTTTACTCGCTTTTTCAGATTCAACATTTCGGAACGCCGCTCACTATCGCTCAGACGCATACGTTTGTTTTTCTTTTTTCGGGAGCCATCGGGACGCTTTTCGGTGGATTTTTTGCTGACCGCTTTGGGAAGAAGAATGCACTGGCGTTCTCAACGCTAGGTTGCGCACCATTTGCAGCATTTTTGCCTTTCACGAGTGCTGCCGGAAATAGCATAATTTCGTATATTCTGGTTGCCGGTTCGGGATTCGCCATTTTGACGGGATTTACCGTTGCGCTGATTTATATGTTCGACCTGCTCCCCGGCAGAACTGGCATGGTATCGGGCTTGATGTTTGGTCTTGCGTTTGGGCTGGCAGCTGTTGGCTCTATTGCACTGGGCAGAATAGCTGATTGGCTTGGTATTCACACGATGATGATGTTTTGCTGCGCGTTGCCTGCGCTCGGTATTGTGACGTACTTTTTGCCGGATGATGCTCGTATTCGGAAGTGGAATGCGGGAGCGCAAGTGTGAGTTTGGTAATGACTCCAACATTGGTTTATCATTTATTGCTTTTCAAATTTTTTCCAAGAATATCAATGACTACTACCACAAAAAGCAGCCTCGACACCTTCTTAGATGGACTAATGCGCCGTTACAAAGAGCGCGTGCCGGACGTACAAGCCGTTATCAACGTGATGATAAAAGAAGGTCTCATCAAAAGCGGCGATGAGATTGAGAACGACCACATTGCCTTTCGCACGATGGGCGTACCGCAGCTTGGTATCAAGTCCTTCGAGAAAATTTTCCTGCATTGCGGCTACACCAAACGCGAACCGTACTTTTTTGCGGCGAAAAAATTGGATGCGTACTGGTACGCGCCGCCGGAGCCGAAGTACCCGCGTATTTTCGTGAGCGAACTGCGCGTCGGCGATTTGTCCGAAGAAGCGCAGCGCATTATCACCTCATATACCGATGAGGTAAAATCTGACCCCGTGGACAGCATTGACCTCAATAACGGCGCAGAAATAGACGCTTTCCTGCATCGCCCGCTCTGGCGCACACCGTCCTACGCCGATTACAAGTGTCTTGCCGAAGAGAGCGAATATGCGGCGTGGGTGATTTACAACCGTTACTATCTCAACCACTTCACCGTCACGATTCACAATTTGTCTGATGGCTATAATACCATCCACGATTTCAATGCGTTTTTGGAGCGAAGCGGATTCAAACTGAACGACTCCGGTGGCAAGGCAAAAGCCAGTCCCGACGGGAAACTCATTCAAAGCTCGACCGTCGCAGAAATGATTGACGTGGATTTTGCCGGAGGCGAGAAGCACACTATTTCCGGCTCGTATGTGGAATTTGCCGAACGCCGTCCGTTGGACGAATTTGCGCACATCCCCTACACGCAGTTAAAGCGTGAGCAGCGCCGCGAAGGCTTTGAGGCTGCCAATGCCGATAAAATCTTTGAAAGCACTTACACAAGCCAAACTGTGAAGCGGAATTAGCATGATGTTGCGTGGTGAGTGCCGAATCTAAACGATATGAATTCAGCACTCATCATTCAAAATTCACCATTTCCTTAAAACTTCACTTCCAGCGTTACCGTGGGCAAAATGGGGAGAAGCCGCACGTCTGTTACTTCCACCGTTGGTTTGGTGGTGTCATAAAAGCGGAACCAGATGTCTTGCCGCGAATAAACATTGAAAATATCTATCAGCAACCGCGCTGCAAAGCCTGCCAGTTTGAATTTGTAGTTTGCACTCAGATTGAGTTGGTGAGATGGCGGTAGGCGTAGCCCGTTACGCGCTGTCGAGACCGTAATGCCTGTGCCAATGCGTTCACTGGGAAAAGCAGTCTGAAAGCGCGAACTTACGCCCGTGAATGGTTGCCCCGATTGAAAAATAAACGACATTCCAACTTCCCAATCGTCATTGATTTGGTATTGCCCCACAATTTTGAAATCATGCCGCCTGTCGTAACGGGGAAAAAACGTTTTGCCAAAATTAATACTGTCGAATTTTGCCTGCACCCACCCCAGCGCATAGCCCACCCATCCGGTGAATTGTCCCGATTTTTTTTGCAAAAATAGTTCGCCACCATACGCCTCGCCGTTGCCGGAGAAGAAGATTTCGGAGGCTTTGCGAGAACGAAGGGCAAAGGTATTTAATTCGTTAATGTTGGTGAGAGTTTTGTAATACACATCAACATTAAAATCAAGATCATCCAGCCCAAAGAGGACGGGCTTGGTTTCAAAGCTCACAATATAATGCGTGGAACTGCTCGGACCAAGCGACGCATCAGTGGGAAGCCACGTATCGAAAAAAGTAAAATCAGGATTGGAGGCGAGGCGCAAATACTGGTGATAAATGCCCCACGATGCTTTGACGGTAAGGTCGGGACTGACTTCCCAGCGAAAAGAAGCACGCGGATCCCAGAGGAGCGATTGATTGGCTTGCAAGTAATATGCTCTCAAGCCTGCCTGAGCCGAAACAAATGGCGAGAACTGGTAGTTCGTTTGTGCATAAGCAGAGTACGTCCAGTCGTCGAGCGAGAAATCTGTGCTCGCGTCCGAACCGGGCAAAGCAGGGCGCGTTGTATCTACTCGTCCGGTGAAATTTTGCTTGTAGCCAAAGCGAAAATTACTGACCTCTGCGCCTAAATTGAATGTCAGTTCGTTGGTCGCATACCACTCAAAGTCCGTGCGTCCTGTAATGTCGCGTATGGTATTTTCCACGCCAAAATTGAAACCGGAATTGCTGCCGGCAAAACCATTACGGTATGCGCTGGAGGAAAGGACGGTTGAGACAAATAAATTCTCATCAAAAATATGTGTCCACTTGAGCGAACCGGCTTGATTCCCGATGCCGATGTTTACGTCTAAACCTGTGGATTTGAATTGCAAATCGTCCGAACTGAGAAAGGCGCTCACGGAAATTTTGTCGTTTTGACCGAACTGTTGGGTAATTTTTGCGTTGACATCATAGAACCAAAAATTCGGCACGGGAACGCCGCCCGTGAGCGCATCCACCGGCACGACAGCCCGCACCAACTCCAAGTACGTCCGCCGCCCGCCCACGAAAAACGAGCCGTTACCAAGCGGTCCCTGCACCGATGCGCGGGAAGCAATCAAACCAATCGAACCCAAGCCCTCGAATTTCTCACGATTACCGTCTTTTTGGGTGATGTTAATTACCGACGAAAGCCGCGTACCGTATTGTGCCGGAAAGCCACCTTTGACAAGTTCTACGTCCTTGATGGCATCGGTATTGAATGTCGAAAAAAAGCCGAACAAGTGACTGGGATTATAGACCGCCGCACCGTCCACGAGTACAAGATTCTGGTCGGGCGAGCCGCCGCGCACAAAGAGACCGCTTGAAATCTGCGACGACGACAGAACTCCGGGCAGAAATTGAATTGCCCGAAAGATATCTGCTTCGCCGCCGATACGAATTTGGCTTAATTGCTCAATGGGTATATTCACTTGGCTAACGCTGATTTGGCGTTTTTCTGCTTCGCCGCGCTCGGCAGTAACGGTTACGTCGCCGGATTTTGTGATTTGCTTCTTGAGTTCAATGGTCAGTTTTTTTGCTTCACCGCTTGCAAACTCAAGAGAAATTTCTTTTCTGGCAAAGCCCAGAAAGCTCACCGTTACTTGATGCTTACCCGCAGGGATGTTTTTGAGCGAGAAAAAACCGCTTTTGTTGGTAATTGCTCCGATTTTAAGCGCCTTTATGCTGACGGTTGCGCCGACCAGTGTTTCTTTGTTCTCGCCGTCCATGACCGTTCCACTCAGGCTTGCGGTTTGTTGTTGCCCAAGCGAATCGGTCGGAACAATAAGAGCAAAGAAAAATATCTGCAAGAGTGCTACTGCAAAAATGGAAAGACATCGGCAATACGAAACAACGGTCATGGTGATAAACAAAAGCGTGAAATGAGTGTGTGATTATTCGGGTGTAAGTTACTACTTGCCATTGATGTTACGAAGGAATTATTGTTGAGCTTTGGAATAAATCCTACTGCTTGACAAATTTCCGAACACTCACGGTCTTCGTTTTTTTGTCCATAAGCTGCACAAAATAGACACCCGGAGCGAAATTGGCAACGTCTATACCGTTCTGCAAGTCGGGTTGAGGGAGCATGAGAAGTGCGCGTCCGTTGACGTTGGTAACGGTAACGTAGTATACTTCCGTCGTTGCGTCCGGCAGATTGATATACAATTTGTCATTTGTTGGGTTTGGCATTAGGGAGAATTCTGCCGGGCGCGGTGCAGTAAGGTCTTGTACGGCAGTATTTGTGCCTGTTACGACAAACTGTCCCATCATCCCTTCATCTTCGTGCAATGAAATATGGCAGTGGTACATGAACGGATGCATCGCGTCGGCGTAGTCGTCAAATTTCGCAATGAAGCGCACCGTTTCGTTTGATTTCACGAGGACAACATCTTTCCAACCCTGCTCGTAATTGGGTGCAGCCGCTCCATTGCGCGTGAGAATATAAAATTGCACATCGTGGATATGAAAGGGATGCGCAAAACCGGACGTGCTTTTGAGTTCCCAAATCTCGGTATTATTGAGCGGTACTTGGTAGTCAATGAAGTTTATATTGAAGAGCCTACGATTGAGAATAAAAGCATTCGGTCCCAAGATGGTAACACTTCTCACTCCTGTACTGTCTGTAAGCGTGAGACTACGCGTCAGAGCTGCTGAAGAAGTGCTCGGAAAGGTATTGGTCGTCAGCGAGCTGGGAATAGCAGTAATCGGCGAACTTGTTTGTGTGCTAATGTTGAGACGCAGAATATTAAAATCTTTTTTGCCCAGAAAACTCGCAAATGGTCCGTTGGGAAAACTCTCGCCGCCCGGAATGGCATTCGCCAGTGTGGAGTTATATGCCTTCATGTCCAGCGTTGTACCGGCTTGTCCCGTACAATTAACGAGAATTTCCACGCGCTCACCTGCCGAAAGCAAGAAACGTGTCACGGCTACGGGTGCGTTTAATAAGCCGCCATCGGTTGTGATGACGTAAAATGTTCTTCCATCGCTGAAACCAATGTTATACGAGCGCTCAATCGCAGCGTTCAGTAGTCGGAAGCGCACGACTTGAGCCGGAACACTGTATTGCGCTCGGAGTACGCCGTTGGTCATCATCGAATCACCGTAAGGAACGACTGAAAATTGATTGGATGAGGCAAAACTTCTATCGGTCAGCACAAGCGGAATATCATCAATACCATACTTGCGTGGCAGTGGCAAAGCGGATTCTACGGCATCGCGCACAATAATTAGCCCACCGATACCTTTCGTGATTTGGTCTTCTGTTTTTTCGTGCAGGTGTGGGTGAAACCAGTACAAGCCCGCATTATTCGTGACTTTCCAGAAGGGCTGCCAGAGCGTACCGGGCGGGATAATTTGGTGCGGACCGCCGTCCATCACTGCCGGAAGGTGCATACCGTGCCAGTGCAGTGTGGTCGAATCATTGAGCTTGTTCAATACATTCATTCGCACGGTATCGCCTTTGGTAAAAAAGAGCGTCGGTCCCCAGAAGTTCGAGTTAATGCCGCCCGTAATCGTTTGATTGCCGGGGATAATCTGTTTCAGAGTATCTTTAATCGTCAGATTAAAAGTTTTCCCCGAAAGTGTGTCCGGAATCCAAAGTGTGTTGTAGGATTGTGCCGAAGAACGTGATGCAAGCAAGCACAATGCGAAGAGGGCGATAAATACGGTTTTCATATAATGCTGAAATGGTATTGTGGAATGGTGGTCTTTAGAAGTTGCCAGTCCCTGAATTACAAAGTACCCCGTGCGCTCTTTTGTTGGCATGGGGTACTTTTTGCGAGTGACTTTTTCTCAATCGTTAAGGTATTGAACGAAATTATCTTGAACTATCTACACAGACAAGAATGTCTGTGCTACGGCATAAAATCTGGCTTTAGTAGCACAGACTGAGCGCCGCGCTCACTTGTCTGTGTTCCAAGTATTACCGTCCAGATGCTTACTTGCTTACTTATTGAAGTTACGCTTGTCCATGATTCTGCTTGAAAAGGGAACGCGGATTGTCAGGATGTTCAGGATGTTCAGGATGCATTATCTCTTGAATTCAAGTCTATATTCTTTCAGAGAATCTCTACTAAGCATTTGGACAGTAATACTTGGAACACAGACAAGAGTGTCTGTGCCACCAAAACCAGTTCCCATGCCGTAGCACAGACACTCTTGTCTGTGCAGATAGTTCAAGATAATTTCGTTCAATACCTTATCCTGACCAATCTTGATAATCCGCGTTCTGTCGCTTCATATGCTTGATGATGAGCGTTACTTCAGTTACTTAGAAATTACCACTTTTTTGGTTGTTGTTCCATTTGTGCCGGTGAATTTTATAACATAGCTACCCGCATACAGCGTTCTTGTATCTATGTAGGTGATTGTTGCCCCTTGACGTAATGTGGTTTTTTGAACGAGTTTTCCTGTTATGTCGAACATTTCCACCTTTATATCATCGGTATTCAATCCCGTAGCTTGAAGAGCGATGAAATCACTGGAAGGATTGGGGTAAACATTGACTGCAAATGCTTCGTTAGCTTGATGTTGCACGCCGGTAGTGCCTGTGTATTTTGTTGTTGATTCGGTTATGGATGTAACTTTTCTGTTCGCATATACACCATAAAAAGTTGGCCCGACGACGTAAGGATATGTGGAATTCCATTTGGCATCAACAGTGGCAAAGTAGCAGTAGATACCCGCCGGATATTCCGGTGTCACACAAAATCTTCCATTGTGCTCATCGAGATAATCATTTTGCCCGGAGCGAGCGATAAATTCATAGTCTTCCCGAAAATATCCCAACGGATAGGTTGTGCTAACGTCAGGTCCGGACGTTACTGCCGCTCCAGTTGGTGAGGTCGTGCGTTTGGTGATATTGCGCAGTTGATAGCTTGATTTTATCCGTACAATTCCGCCCGTGCCGTCAAGATTTTTATAGCCATATGCTCCATAAATAGGAAAGCCGTCATACGCAAAGCCGATAAGCGGCGAATGCTTTGTGCTGTCAATAGCATACAAGCCGTCTGCATCATAGAGGTTGCATATTGTAGATATTACATTCAAATCTAATTTGAAGGCAGATGGGTTCTGATGATAATGATAATTCCCCATAGCCGGATGCGCTTTGGAGCAATCAAAACCACTTCTTTCTGCTACAATAGCATCTCTATTCCACGGCTGACTTGCGCCCATACCGCCCGAACATGGTGGATTGCCCGGACCGCCGCACAAAGAACTTGTACTGGCATTCCAAGCGACACCATCACGATAATCAAACAAAGCAACACCATTGATAAACACCCCAATATTTCCACCCGATGTGGCTGTGGCGGTTCCCGTATTTTTCACAGGGTTGAGTGGAAATTGAAAAATTGCACTTTGGTCTGTGGCATTCGAGGGGTTACCGTCTAAAAATGGTCCTGTCGGATGTGCCGGAACGCCTGTCGCCCGCACATAGACGCTATTTGCCGAGTATTCGACTGATTGGCAATTAACGAGAATGCCATTCGGTATGGCTGTTGAATTACCGGATTTGTAATAGCTGCCCGTTTTCGTGGTGTTTCGCAACCATGACGTAATTGCCGGATTAGTTTGTGCATTGCACACGACGCTTCCGAGGAGAAGCATTGCGAAGGTGATGGCTCTTTTCATAATTCTGTTAGCGTGATGATGATAAAAAGGGGTATTCTGCTTGGGGTTTCCATTCAATGTTTAGACGACATCACTCGCCTAATCCTTCGCTGCTTCCTCAATCATATTTTGAGGAAAGGAGAACGCAGGACTAAAGAGAAACGTTCTGTCGGTCAGTGTGAGAAGAAAAGCGATAATATCAACTTTCTCATTGGAAGTAAGAACGATAGGTTTTTTCAATTCTTTTGCTAATGTGCTGCTTTGCACCACTCCCGCCGTGTAATGATGCAGCACATCCGACAATCGCTTGAAGCGACCATCATGCATATATGGGTACGAAAATTCAATATTGCGAAGGGTCGGAACGGAAAATTTCAACGAATCATCGGCATTCATCGTTACGCTAAAACGTCCCATATCTCTCAGCGTTGTATCCACGGGCAAACCATTATTCATAAACGCATGGTTCGTGAACAGCGGCTCGGTGTGGCACGCCGAGCAGTGCTTTTGGAAGAGCAAATAGCCTTTGCGCTCCTGCTGAGAGAAAACAGCTTGCTTGCGCATGACGCTATCGTACTTTGCATTGCTCGAAACCAATGTGAGCATAAATTGAGCAATAGCTTTGAGTGTGTGTGCACCGGAAATGACGGAATCACCAAATGCTTTGTAAAACAGCTTTGGGTATGTTTTGGTGGCTTGTAGTTTGGCAACGACGTGTGTTATATTCTCGTCCATTTCCGCAGGATTGCTGATAGGCGCAAGCGCCTGCATATCCAAATGGTTGATAGCGCCGTCTCGCATAAAGGAACGTTGCCAAGCCAAATTCATGAGCGCAGGTGCGTTGCGAGTCCCGATTCTGTCGTCAATACCATGACTTAAAGCGTGGTCTCCATGCGTAAAAGCGGAGTATTGAGAATGGCAAGAGGCGCACGAAATGGTGTTATTCCTTGAAAGAATTGGGTCATAAAATAACGCTCGCCCCAACGCAATTGTATTGCTGGTTAAAGGATTCTTCCGAAAATCATATACCGGCTTTTGCCAATGCGCAGGCGCTTCAAAACGTTCGCCATCAGCAGAGCGAAACGCTACGGCGAAGATGCAAAGCGCGACGCAGAGGATTATCTTGGTTTTCATTTTGCAGTGCTTGACTTGACCATGCTGAATGAATTGGCGACTATTGCGGAAAGCCGCACTGCCTCTGCGTTAGGTGACATCACGTGGTGGTGTGTTCCGACATCACTATGACTCAAGAATGTTTCTGCGTTGAATTGCAAGGTTATCTCGTTGGGGTTGTGAACGGGCAAGGTTAAGGTTTGCAAGCAATAATACGGTTGCCGATAACCGCCAAGGTGAAATTGAAATTCATTGTTTCGTGCTTTGCAAAGATTGCTTTTGCCCTCACATTTGAAATTCACGTAGCCACTTTGCCATGTCCAATACATCCCTTTTGTGGGGTCGAGGTCACCACCCATAGCACCTGAAACGCTTGTCGTGCTGTCAATGCCAAGATTGAAACGGACTGCATCAAATGATATAGCGTGCTTATTCGGAATGACAATATCGAATGATGCTTTTATAGCAGCATCTATCAAATGAAAACTCTTCTGTTCTTCCAGAACCACTGTGCCATTTTTGAGAAACTGAATGTGAGAAACGTAGAATTTCAGCACATCAATTTGTACGTTGTGCGAATCTCCTGTCTGAAAAGAAGAATCCGCTATAAGAATATTTTTTGAGCCAAAGGTCGGAATAATGGATAGGCGAATAATACCTGATGATGACGATGTAGCCAAGGGGCGAGGTCGTGCCGATGCGCCACGGCAAGCCACAAGCAAAAAAAACAGAGGTGAAAAAATCACGAGCAAAGTTTTGATGGGTGTCATTCTCTCTTCCTTTCGGACGGATAGTTGCGATAATAAAACGTGGTGCGAAAAGCACTCATCTCATGCCACCTTGGCAATGATGCCGTGCGCTTAATCTCTTCGTTCCGGCGGGTGATTCTTTGGCTCATCCAGAAGAGGTGCAGCATCATGTGGTGGTCTATTACGATCCATCTTGGGCGGTGGTAATATCACTCGCGATAGCTCAGGAATAAGCGCCTCAAACAACATTTTTTGACTGGGCGTACAGAAGCTCTTGAGTGCTGCAAAATGGGTTAATGTCGCCGAAGCCTTTTGAATATGAACTTCCCCAATCATTTTTTGTAACGAGTCCCGCTTTGCCGTATCAATCGCTGTATCCCGAAGTAGTGCAAAGTAGTTTTCTAGTAAACGGCGATATTCACCGTCAAGTTCCCGCATCTGCGACCGATGCTCCTGCTTGAGCGTTTCAAATTGCTGCTGCTGTTTGTCGGTAAGCTGCAGTCGCGTCGTGACAATGCTATCAAATATCCTCCCGTTCGGTGGTGGTGCTGACTGTAGCATCGGCAATGCTTCTGGCGGTCTGCGATTCAGAAAGAGGAATGCGATAACGATAGCATTGAGCGTCAGCAGTGCTGCGACAGCATATTTCAGCAGGGTTTCTTTTTTCACGGCGTGAACTCTGAAAAATGTGGGAGCAGAGGTGTTTTACAAGTCAATACGATAGAATGAGAAGCGGGTGCATCACCATTAGTACAAATCAAAATCTGCTGTTTCAAGAATGGGTGCGGCTTGCGCGGATGAAGTTTGGTACTGTTGTACCGTATTCGGACTGGCTGTTTGAGAGACAATCCAAATATTGATGCCACATAAAAGCACAAAGCAGGCAACGCCAAATGCGAGCTTGAGCACTGGTACTCTCTCGTTCGCCGCTAGATGAGTAGGCATTTCATATAAGCGAATACGTGCTTCTATCCGCGTGAATAAAAATGGTGGTGCTTCTGTTCGCTTCATGTCCTCAAGGCTTGATAGAACATTGTCTTTCCATTGTTCTTTTTCGCTGTTCTGAATGATATTCTTCATGACTTTCCTCAAACCAAGTAATTTCTGTGAATGTGCCGACGATGGATTAGACGACAAAGAAATACTAAATCCTTCGGTCAGGATAATATTTTTCGAGTGTGGAGCGCAAATTTATTTTTGCACGTTGAAGGAGGGATTCAACTGCTTTGACCGAGAGTTGCATAACTTCGGCGACTTCTTTTCTGGGGAGTTCTTCGATAAAGCTGAGAATATAGGCAGTGCGTTGTTGCGGCGGTAAGCGTTTAAGGGCTTTGAAAAGGATTTTGGCGTATTCCTGACGCTCAAGGGTAATTCCCGGGTGTTCAAAATCTTCAGCATCATGCTGAATCTCGGTGGTATCAGGTTTGAAAAGGCTTTTTACAAGTGCAAAACGCTTCTTGCGTTTCAGGTAACGGAGTTTGTCCAAGCATTTATTGACGGTGATGCGGTATATCCATGTCCGCACAGACGATTTGCCCTCAAATGTTTTTGCAGACTGATAGACTTCAAGGAATACGTCCTGTGTGATTTCTTCTGCTTCCGCGCGGTCACGCAAGTAACTGAGTGCCGTATTGAACACAATATTTCCAAACACCCCATAGACTTCTCTCAGCGCTGCTTCGCTGCCGTGTGCAATTTTTTGTATGAGCTGAAGATTCTCCATGCGCAAAGATACATCATCGCCCGATGTTTCCTAATAACTCGTCTCGTCAATTTTCACTTTGCCGCGAAATGTCCAGAAGACAAACGTTGTGTAGGTTGCCACGATAGGTACGCCAATCGCTGCAATCGTCAGCATGATGCCCAGCGATTTTTCTGACGACGCGCCGTTGTAGATAGTGATAGAATACGCAGGATTGATGGTCGAAATGACCATGTTCGGATACAGGTAAATTGCTGCCGTGACAAGTAATAATGCCGAAGTCAGCCCTGAAGACGCAAACGCTTTGAAATAGCGCCCTTTTTCGAGCAGTCGCCGAGTATTGATAATGGTCAGCATGGTGGCGAATGGAATCAAAAATAGCACCGGAAACTCACGGAATCGTGCGGCTGTCTGCGGCATATAGACTAACGTTGCCATCGTGAGCAGCATATAGCACATCACAAAAAAACGACTCGTGTTTTTGGCAAGAATAATGAGCTTTGTATGCAGCCGATGTTCAGTTTTCATTATCAAATACGTCGCGCCGTGCATCATAAAGAGCGCAACGACAGTGACACCGGTAATAAGTGCGTAGGGGTTGAGTAAGTTCCAGAAGCCGCCTGCATACTCAAAATCTTTGCCAATGGGGATTCCTTGAATGATATTCCCCAGCACCACACCCAGTAAAAAAGCAATACTCATACTGGAAATGGAGTAGCTCACATCCCATACTCTGCGCCACCACGCCATTGGCTCTTTGCTGCGAAACTCAATAGAAATTGCCCGAAAAATGAGCATCACCAGAAATAACATAAATGGCATATAAAATGCTGAAAAGACCGTCGCATATACTTCGGGAAATCCTGCGAACATCGCACCGCCGCCGATAACGAGCCACACTTCATTGCCGTCCCATACCGGACCAATTGCGTTTAGCGCAATCCGGCGGCTTTCTTCTTTTTTGAAGAATAGATGTAACGCACCCGCACCCAAATCAAATCCATCCAAAATGGTGTAGCCGGTAAAAACTGCACCCAAGACAAGAAACCATAGTGTGGGGTAGTCTAAACCCAAAAATGTTGTCATAGTAACGTGTTCCTAAAGGTGCAAAAAAAAACTGTTGCCGCGGACTCTCATTGTTGGTTCTAAATGATTTCAGTTGGAAACGTCGGGTATAGATATAGTAACAATAAATGTCATACCGACGTATGTCGGTATCCATATCGAAAGAGGTAGTATCCATGCGCTTCCGATGGATGCCGACATACGTCGGCATGACA
>JANYDO010000397.1 GCA_025363605.1 Candidatus Kapaibacterium sp. | reverse complement strand
GCATCGTTGCACACGACCTCAAAAATCCGGTCTCCAATATTCGGATGCTCTCCAAACTTCTCCGCGATGACGTAGAAACGCTCACCAAAGGTGAGATTGTTGAATTTTCAGGTGATATTTACACCGTTGCAGAACGGATGTTTGAACTTATCACCACACTTCTGGATGTGAGCGCTATTGAGCAAGGTAATCTGCGGTTTAATTTCTCCGTCTTTGAAATTGCCTCGCTTGCCGAGAACGTGGTCAATAACTACAAAGGTCGCGCCCAAGCAAAAGATATTATCTTGAATTTCGAGCAGAATCAAAACACCGAAGGCTTGGAACGCTATACCCTTGTTGCGTATGCAGATAAGAATGCCACGCTGCAAATTTTGGATAATCTTCTCTCCAATGCCGTGAAGTATTCGCCCTACGGGAAAAATGTTTGGGTGCGAGTATTGGACGACTACGAGGCACTACTGACAGATACCACACCCCGTGGTAGCTTGCTTGCACCTTCGCAAGAGTATGTGCGTATCGAAATTCAGGACGAGGGTCCGGGACTGACGGAAGAAGACAAACAAAAAATCTTCGGTAAATTCACCCGTCTCTCAGCAAAACCGACTGCGGGTGAGCACTCTACGGGGTTGGGACTTTCGATTGTCAAAAAAATGGTTGAGGGAATGAGCGGTAAAGTTTGGGTGGAGAGCGAGGAAGGCAAAGGAGCAACATTTGTGGTGCTGCTCCCTAAAGGTGATGCTATTCTTTGACAGGTTTGAAGTTTTTGTCTTTATCGAATATCTTTGCTGTTAATGCTGTATGTCCAGATTTCCTTGCCACTTGGATTATAGACACTGCATTTGAGTACACGGTCTTTCAGTGCGCCATTAAATTCAAAAACAGCAAAGTTATGTTCTGCGGTAAATGTACCCGAAACGCGCAGGGGATTGGCTTCATTCGCTGCGCCGGGATTGGTGCCGGCAGTGAGCGATGAAATCGTAAAATCGTATAATGGGTATGTGCCTTTGCGTTCCAGTTTATTCAGTTCTGTGTGATGGCGGTCACCTGTCACAAAGATCACTCCTTTGATGCCTTCCTTCTCAATTAAATCCAACAATTTCTGACGCTCTTCAGGATAGGTTGAATAATTTTCATAGACAGCAAGCGGATTCAGCACCTGACCGCCCACAGCTACAATTTTGAACGTTGCTCGGCTGGTAACAAGTGCATCAATAAGCCATTGTATTTGCCAGTCGCTGAGCATCTCACGAGTGCCGGTTTTGCGGTTATTCGGTGAGCGAAACGTACGATTGTCCAAGAAGAAAAATTCTGCATCACCCCACTCGAACTGCGTTACACAGCTTGGCTTGTCCATCACGCCATAGCTTGGATTTGCCCAGAAGAGTTTGAAAGCGTCAGCCGTAAATTGCTTGCCCCAAAAGGCACGGTCGGCATCATTAGGACCGTAATCATGGTCGTCCCAAAGCGCGTAGTTATGCGTAGATGCAAGAAGCGCCTGCATCTCAGGTAAAGAACGAGTGTGAGTGTAACGTTTCAAAACGCCGGAACGTGAACCCCAATCCGCCTCGCGCGTGTAGGTGTTGTCACCAAGCCAGAGCATTGCATCGGGACGCTTGCTGTGAATTGCCTTGAAAATCTCGTAGTCGCTACCGTATAAGCGATCCGGGCGTTCGTATGGAAGTTCATTAACATACGTGCAACTGCCCATTGCAATCTTGAACGTCGGCGGATTGCCGCGCCACTGCCAGAGTTTGAGCGTTTGAAACTCCAGTGGATATGGGCGATTAAATTTTTTGCCGTTGATATAGAGTTCGTAGGTGTATTTACGTCCCGGTTCCAGCTCTGTGGCGTAGAGATGCGCAGTATAGGCATCATTCTTGGTTGTCGTTACTTCGTCCGTTTCGTGGCGGACAGAAGCATTAGTGGTTTCGTAGTAAACAAATTTTACCTTTGCGGATTGTTTGGTTTGCGCCCAAAGAGCGACCTCCCGCATTTGTGCATAGCCGAGCATTGGACCGGATTGTAGTAAAGAATCAGCAGTTTGAGCAAAGGCGGTGCTAAAGGTCATTCCCGCAGAAAGCGAGATAAGAAGAAATCGAATAAAACTCATAGCAGTAAAGGTAGAGAAAAACAATAGTGATGATAAGTCCCCAAAATATATCGTCAATCCACAAATTTACGGAACGATGATTTGAAATAGACATAGACAGGATCATATTTTTTGAGCGCCGAGGCATCATGGAATTTGAAACCGAATACCAAGCGCCGTCCCGCAATAAACGCTACCGTGTCTTCAAAGACACGAGTATATGAGTCATCTTTAGCTTTTATGCGGACGGTGCGAATACGAACACCTTCTTTTTCTTCGATGGTTTGACTAATCTGCTCTTCTGTTGCGTGATTCACTTCTATATCGGTTGGTTTACCACTATATCGCGGACAATAGACATAAAACTCAGCAGTACTGTCGGGGGCAGTAAAAAAGACACTGTCATCTTCTCCTCGATTGCCCCTGAGCGACGGGCGCACCAGCCAACCAAGTGGAAAATATAAACCATACCACATCCCGCGATAGGCTTCATACTCAATGGAATCTTTCGCAGATTTCGAGACACTACTACCACCTTTTTTCGATTTTTTTGCTTTTGCCTGTGCAGAGATTGAATCCACAGAAAAACTACTGGCGGAAAGATTTCCAGAAAGTAGTATTGCTGCAAAAAACATTACCGCACTGAGACGGACGCTACAACGAACAAGATTCATACGGTCGTACAAAATAATAAATTAGAAAGGAAACAGCACCTCAATCACAAAGTAAACCAAGAACTTGCGACAGGGTTTGGCGCAATTCTTTACGATGAACAATCATATCCAAGAAGCCGTGTTCAAGCAGAAATTCCGAGCGTTGGAAGTCTTCGGGCAGCTTCTTACGAATAGTCTGCTCAATCACGCGCGGTCCGGCAAAACCAATGAGTGCACCGGGTTCGGCGATGTTCAAATCTCCCAGCATAGCGAATGAAGCGCTCACGCCGCCGGTAGTGGGGTCGGTCAAAATGGAAATATATGGAATACCGGCTTCCGAAAGCTGTGCCAGCTTTGCGCTCGTTTTTGCCATTTGCATCAGCGAGAGCGCAGCTTCCTGCATCCGTGCGCCACCCGAAGCAGCAATACATACCATTGGAACACGCTCCGCTAGCGAAAGGTTTGCTGCACGAACGAATTTTTCTCCAACAACCGAACCCATGCTGCCACCGACAAAATTAAAATTCATGCTGGCAAACGAAATCTTTCGTTGCTCAATCGTGCCATAGCCCGTGGTGAGAGCATCGGCGGAATCCGTTTTGGCGTATGCTTCCTGCAAGCGCTTTTTGTAGGGCTTTGTGTCCACAAACTCCAAGGGGTCGGCAGACCGAACATTTCGATGGGTTTCGACAAAACTACCTTCATCGAAAATAATCTCAATGTATTCATGGGTAGAAATGCGAAAGTGATTGCTGCACTTAGGGCAGGTATAAAGCGCCTCTTCGAGCTGTTTTTTATAGATAATTTCTGCGCATTGGTCGCATTTTGTCCATAAGCCGTCAGGCATATTCGTTGTTACTTGCGAGCGTTCGGCAAGTGATGTTTTGGGTCGAAAAAACCAAGCCATATCTGGTTTTGTGAAAGTGTTGTGATTCGTTAATTGTTAGCAACATGTTTGCTTTGTCGTGAAATCAGACAGAGCGTAAATTTACGCAATTCATCTGCCTTTAATGCAAGATATTCTGCATGAGCGCTCGTACACCTGTCCGCAACAAAAGCACCTATGCACCTTTGTCTATTTTCGGCGCAAGGCTGTCGGAAACGCTTTTTGCAAGATGAATAAACTCGGACGGCATCATCACAATCGTCGTTGTGTTGTTTTCTGCGCCGATTTCCGAGAGCATCTGCATTCGGCGTAGCTCAAGCGCACCGGGATTTCGGGCGATTTGCCGTGCAGCTTCGGTCAGTTTTTCTGATGCCTCCAGCTCTGCCTCTGCCTTAATAATCCGCGCCCGCTTTTCTCGCACGGCTTCTGCCTCACGTGCCATCGCGCGTTGCATTGCCTCCGGAATTTCCACATCCCGCATTTCGACCATTTCTATTTTCACGCCCCAGGATGCAGTTGCTTGGTCAACAATACCTTCGAGCATATCGTTAATTTTATCGCGTTCCTTCAAAACTTCGTCGAGATTGTGCTGCCCGATGATGTTGCGAAGCGAGGTCTGAGCAATTTGATACACTGCTTGCTGATAATCTGCCACTCGCACAATCGCATTCTCCGGGTCGGCGATGCGATACCACAGCACCGCATTGACCTTGACCGTGACGCTATCTTTCGTAATCGTTTCCTGCTGCTCAATGGCAACCGTTTTTGTGCGGATGTCCAGCGTACTGGAAGATTCAATGAGCGGAATCATATAATAGACGCCCGGTCCCCGCGTGGAATGGTAGCGTCCCAAACGAAAAACGACATTGCGCTTATATTCCTTCGCAACCCGAAGCCCTGAAAGCAAGACCGGTACAGCGATTGCGGCGAGAGCAATAATAATTTCCATAATGATATTCTCCAAGAGTGATTATGACAAAGGTTCGGTTACTAAAATACTGGGCAAGGCAAAAGCTACTGTCCTTTCAGTACACCGCCGACGGCAGAAACGAAGCCCCACGTACCACCACTCGGCGTGGCAGACCAGTTAGTCAGGTCAAAGTCTCCATTTCCTTGCGAAGAGCCGGGTATAATGTAGGAGCGCACAGCCTGACCGCCTTTATTCCACGTAAGGGGCACTCCTGATTGAATAACCTCCGGCATCGTTTGGAGGCCATTTTGCCAGAGAAAAAATGCCCGCCCGCGCCCGAACACAGTCGCTTTCCCCTCAGCATTGATGGCTACTGCTGTGCGCTCTTCTACGCCGATACCTTGCACTGGTGCGCCAAGCGCGGTGTCCTTGACAATACGCGCCATGAACGTCAGATGCCGCCCCAGACGGTCAGGATTGTCGTAATGCGTATCGGTGATGGTATTTGCCAAAAAAGGCATAGTCAAAAAATCATTGCGCCCAATCGTGACACGAGCATCAAAAGGATTTGCCAGCGCTTCTTCAGAGCGAATGGTGCCTTGCAAAGCGCTATAATACAGCCGTCCCAAAATAGCGCAACCAGCACTCGTGCCGCCGATGGGTACTTTTTTCACGTTCGCCAAATAATTTAGTGCGTCGTGCAAACGAGTATTGCGCCAGAAATTGACATACATCGCTTGGTCTCCGCCAGCAATAAAAAGCATCTCGGCATTGCGTACACGGCGCTCTATTTCAGGATTATTGGCAAGGTCACGGGAATTGATAAGCAGCGTTTCAACAGAATTTACCTTTGCGCCAAGCGTGAACAGATAATCATTGTAACCATCACCACCGCTTGCACGGATAATGACCACATCTCCGCCACCAGCGCGGGAGAGCATCCAGCGCATAGCTTCATCTACGTCGGTACTTCCGCCCATCAGCACTGTTCCTGCTTGTGTTGCACCTTGCACATCGGATGTATCGCCCACAAGACCGAGCCAAACGGGTGCGACAATCGTTGTTTGGTTGTTGGCATTAGTATTGTTTGGCTGTTGGCAAGCAAGCATCCATGAACTTGCCGCAATGACTAAAGCTATGACGAAAGGAAGTCGTTGTGTCATATTATATCCAAAATTGTAATGAGGTTGCACGTTGTAAATTCATTTGCACATTTATTATCGTCGTTAGCTTCCCAGATATTTTTTGAGCCACGCTTGCAATTCCTGATAGAAATAGCGGCTATCTTCACCTTTCAAAATCCAGTGGCTCGCGTCCGGGAAGACAATCAATTTGCTGGGAACTTGAAGGCGCTGTAAGACGCTCCAGTTCTCAAGAGTCTGGTTAATCGGTACACGGAAATCGTTTTCGCCGACCGTAAGCAAAATCGGTGTTTTGAAGTTTTTTGCCAGACGAATCGGGTTCTGCTCGCGCCAGACTTTACCTTGCTCCCAGACCGGACCTCCGGCGTTGACTTCGCGGTGATAAATTGCGTCGCTTGTTCCCCACTGCGATTCCACGTTAATCAAGCCCGCGTGAGAAACAAGGCATTTGTAGCGGGTGGTCGTGGCTTGCATCCAATTTGCCAAATGTCCGCCGTAGCTTGCACCGCCTGCTGCTTGCCTCGAGGCATCAATAAACGAAAAGCGCTTGATGGCTTCGTCGGCGGCTTGGTTGATTTCACTGGATGGCGTGACAAAGGGGTCGCCTTGAATTTCCTGTGCAAATTTCTCGCCAAAGCCCGTCGAACCCGTGTAATTCGTCAAAAGCACGATATAGCCGGGCTGGGCAATAAGATGATAATTCCACCGGAGTCCGTAGGAATCGCGGTACATAATCTGCGGCCCGCCGTGCATGAGCACCAAAAGCGGATATTGTTTCTTTTCATCGAAAGCAGGTGGAAGCGCAATCATGCTGTGAATAGTTTTCCCGCCCTTGCTCGTGAAGGTAAAATGGCGCAATGGCTGCCAGTCAATCGCTTTCGCGGCTTCGGCATTAAAGTCCGTGAGCGTATTCATGCGCTTTCCGGATACGTCCACGCGCACAAGTTCATTCGGCGAAATAGCGGTTTCATACTGCGCTACAAGCATCGTCGCTTTTTCCCCGCCAATGCTGAAACCGTTGAAACAACCTACGGTTTGCTCAAGAGCAGGTTTTACATTCCCGCCCGTACTCGTCATGCTGTAAAGACGCACCAAACCCGCATCTTCTGCCGTAAGATAGATTGTGCTGCCGTCCGGCGAAAATGCGAAATCTTCCACCGAGCGGTCAAAGCCGGGCGCAATTATAGTGTGGTCGCCATTATCGGGGTTAATCAGCGCAATGCGCGTGAGATTATAGACTTTGTCATTGTTGGGATTGAACGACGAGTAGAGTCGTCCATTTGGGGAAAATTTCGCGTTACCGTAGCCGTCTTTTCCTTTGGTGATTTGCTTCGGTTCGCCGCCGCTTGCCGGAATGCTCCAAAGGTGATACGAAGCCTCTGCGAAGGCAGTAGTGTTGCGCTCGGTCGTAGCGGTAAAAATAATCGTCTTGCCGTCCGGCGACCATGTAGGCTGCACGTCGTAACCACTATTGCCCGGCACGCCCGCAAAACCTGCTTGCTTCACCAGATTCGTATTTGCTAATAGGTCTTTGGGTTGAGCGGGTTTGCCTGCCGAAGCATCGTCCAGCGTCAGCACAAAGACGTGTGTTTGCATATCATCCAGCCAGTGATCCCACTGACGAATCGGAAAGGATTCATAGACGCGGGCTTTGTATTTGCGGGCTTTACGCTCGGTAGCATTTTTTTTATTTGCCTCGTCGTCCTGAGCGCCCGGATAGACCGTGCTTTGGAAGAGAAGCGCTTTACCGTCCGCACGCCATTCAGGGCTTGATGTGCCGGTAGAAAGTGTCGTGAGGCGCTGCGCTTCGCCGCCCTCAGCAATATTGAGCAGATACAATTGGCTTACCTCATCGCCCTCACGCTTGGCAGCAAAAACGATTTTTGTGCCGTCAGGACTCCACGCCATGCCGCTTTCGCCACCTTTTGTCGCCGTGATGCGCCGTGGTTTCTTACTGCCATCGGAAGGCACAAGCCAAAGGTCGGTGCTTTGTTCTTTGTCATCATAGCTAGGCTCTGTCACCGAAAAGACGACCCATTTCCCGTCAGGGCTAACCACAGGAGCGCCAACGCGCTTCATCAGCCACATTGTTTCATGGGTGATGGGCTGTTTTGCTTTGGTTTCCGTTGTAACGGGCGAGGATGCGGGTGTTTTCGTAATTTGACTTGCAAGTGGCATAGAGGCAAGTGCGGTGAGCAGAAGCAGAACGATGGAATGGCGTTTCATAGCGGTAATGTAAATGAAATGAGATGTGGTAATATGAAGGCGTGATTACACTTGAGAGTACCGTCCTATTCGTTATGTTGCTTCGTTATGCTGTGCTTGCAGCTTGGCAAGGCGGCGACGCATGAAATTCATAAATATCAGCAAAATGAGCGATGCTGTCACAAAAATCCAGCCGCACAGGTTCAGAAGGGCGTTCTCTGAAAGAATACCCGACGTAAAAAACACAGCTGCTGCTGCGAGATTGGCAGCAATAACAATATAAAAGGCTTTAACCATAGAGAACACAGCAAATGACAATTTGAGAAATGCGTAAGGATGCGTATTTTGGGTTGCGAAGCAAGAACTATCGGATTCGCAAAATACACACGAAAATACAAATTCTCTGAGGAAATTTATCATGCAACGTATCCGTACTTTGCTCCACCGATACGGGCAACTTATCGCGGCGCTGGCAATCACGCTGGTCATAGCAATCAGTTGTGATGGTGGCTTGCGACCACCCGAAATTCCGCCCGTAACAAGCATATCCGGCACGGTGCGCTATGTGGGCGGCAAAGCAAACTGGCCCCGCCGCGATAGCGTCTGGACGGTACGCGTGGTCGGCTTCAAGCAATTTCCCCCGCAAGACCTTATCGGTGACCTTCTGCAAGGGCGTGCATACTTCACGCCTGCTGCCTTGCAACTCGACAGCACACTGTCACTTTTTGCCGATTCTGCGCGATATTCACTCGTCTTTGGCGATTCCATTCCCACAAGCATTAAGTATTTGTGCGTCGCTATGCTGACCGATACGGCGCGTTTGCTGACAACGGCGGGCTGGCGCGTTATCGGGGTGTACAATACCAGTGGTAATCAATCGCAGCCCACTACCATCCCCATAACGCCAGGCAAAGACCACCGTGCAGACATTACCGTTGACTTCAAGAACCCGCCACCACAGCCATTTTGAGCCGAGTTTTTTTGCTCAAATTTTTTCTTTTCCACGAATACTTCATCACCCATTATGCCCCGCCCAAAAAAACTCAGTCCCGAAGCCATTGTAGAATCTCTGGCACTGCACAGCGCGTGGACGCACAACGCCAACGCTATCGAACGAGAATTCAAAGCAGCAAACTTTGCCTCAGCACTAGGGTTTGTGAGTGCTGTCGGTGTGCTCGCCGAAACAGCCGACCATCATCCTGATATTCTCATTCACGGCTGGAACAGGGTAAAAATCACGCTTTCTACGCATGACCAAGGCGGACTGACGGAGCTTGATTTTGCGCTTGCCGCAAAGATAGATGCACTTGCGTTTCCTGCGTAATATTTTCCATTTCCCCGCCCTCATGTACGTTTTGCAACGATAGGACTTATCGAAATTTCATCGAAATATCCAGTGCCGGAGCGGAATGTGTCAGTGCGCCCACAGAAATAATATCTACGCCCGCTTCGGCAAACAAACGAATATTTTCAAGCGTAATACCGCCCGAAGCCTCTGTTGCCGTGCGACCTGCCACAAGCGCGGCGGCAGTGCGAACATCATCCGGCGTGAAATTATCGAACATAATTCGCTCTACGCGCAAGTCATTGTCTAAGCACGACAGCACCTCACGCACATCATCAACATTGCGAGTTTCCGCTTCGATAGGCGTTTGCGGGCTGCTCTGAAGAGCTTCGTTGCACCGCCGAATGGCAGCCGTGAGACTTCCCGCCGCGTCACGGTGATTATCTTTTATCAAAGCCATGTCGAATAGCCCAATGCGGTGATTCATGCCGCCGCCCATCTTTACGGCGTATTTATCCAGCAAGCGCCAACCCGGAATTGTTTTCCGTGTGTCCGCTACGCGAGTGTGTGTGCCTTCCAGCGCACGAACGTATATGCGGGTAAGCGTTGCTACGCCCGACATCCGTTGCATAAAATTGAGTGCGGTGCGCTCTGCTTTGAGCAGCGTAAGCGCAGTGGCCTCCACACGGGCAACAACCGTCCCATTTGGCACAGTATCACCATCGGAGGCGAGTGCCGACCAACGGAGCGTGGTATCATTACTCTGAGCAGCAACCTCCTCGCACACCCACTTTGCGCAGTCCAGCCCGCAGACAACGCCGTCGTGCTTGACCAAAAATTCAGCACGTGCTTGAGTATCGGATGGGAAAATCGCTTCTGCTGTAATATCACCGAAAGAAATATCTTCTTGTAACGCGCTCAGAATAAGCGGTAAAACGGAATCACGTGTCATGGATGATAGAAAAAAGAGTCCAAAAGCACACAAGCAATATCTCCCAAATATGTGAGATATTGCTTGCGTTTAACTTAAAAGTGCGCTTTCTGTCTTGTATGCCGTGCATAATGGCTCAGAACAGTGCGCTGACGGAAATGTGTGTGCTTACCGATGCTTACAACGGATTACTAGACGGAGACTTTTCGCGTTTCATAATGGCGAGTGGAATCAGCACACAATAGGCAATGACAAGGAGTGTCGGCGCGACAACAATAGCCATTGAGTTTGCCCACGTTTCGAGATACTTTTGTGGGTCAGACGTGATGCCTGTTGCCATCAGCAGATAGCCGATGACAATCACGGCAAGAGCACCACCAAAATACAGGAAATTATTTTTTGTGAGCGGAAAATTCCACTGAACACCCGTAGAACGTTGCTGCTTTCTAGTTGAAGAGACAGCTTTCTTTTTCGACATGAGAGAATTCCTCAAGATAAAACAATTGAGTTAGCGGGAATAAATTTACACCTTTTTTCGGGATTTCCCTAACACTCACAAAAACTTTTTATGTAGATTGCCAATGTCGCAACATCATAAATAAACGAACAATCTGAATCAACATACGGCATTATGGACACACCCTCAACACCAGTGCGTATTGCGCTTGTGGGCTATGGTTCGATGGGCAAAGAACTAGAGCGCCTCGCACCGCAGTATGCTTGCACGGTCGAACAAATTTTCACGAGCAAGCGCCCGCTCTCCCGCACACAAGCAAGCGACATGAATTTTGATGTCGCTATTGATTTTTCCCTGCCCGGCAATGTTCTGGATAATGTACGTTTCTTGGCGGAGCATGGCAAAAACGTCGTACTTGGCACAACAGGCTGGATACAGCACAAAGACACGCTTGCGGCGATTGTTCGTGAAAATCGTAGCGGGCTTGTGTGGGGAACAAATTTCTCAGTCGGTGTTCAGATTTTCAGTCATTTAGTTCGTGCAGCGGCAGAATTTGCACAGCGTTTCGATGATTACGACGTGGCTCTCCACGAACTGCACCACACACGCAAACTGGATTCGCCAAGCGGAACAGCGCTCTCGCTGGCAGCATTGGTGCAAGATGCATTGCCCCGCAAAACAACCTTGCTGCCCGACACCTCACACGGGCGAATAGCACCCGAAGCACTCCACGTCTCTTCGACGCGCGTCGGCGAAACGCCCGGCACACACACGTTCTACCTTGACTCGCTGCCGGACACGATTGAGCTGACCCACCGCGCCCGCAATCGAAGCGGCTTTGCGATAGGTGCGCTCCGCACGGCGCGGTGGCTGCAGGGCAAGCAGGGAATGATGGAATTTAGCGAAGTGTTTCCGCAGCTCCATATCTGAAACAGCAAGCCCAATGCGTTCTGCAACACATCGGGCTTGTATATTTTTTTGGGCTTTGTACGTTTTTAATCGCGGTCAGTCAAAATCTCAACGATGCGCTTATTGGACAAGCCATCGGCTTTCAGTTTTTGAATCGTCGAAACGCGAATGCCGCGTACGCCAAGCTCTGCAATGTCGTCCGACGATAAACCCAATGCTTTCAGTTCTTTTGCCAATGCCGGTTTGATGCCGCGTACGCCAAGTTCGGCAATGTCGTCCGACGAAAAGCCTAGCGCTTTGAATTCTTTGGCTACATCCGCTTTGATGCCACGCGAACCAAGTTCTTCGATGTCGTCTTTTGAAAAGCCAAGTGCTTTCATTTCTTTAACGTACTGCGGTTTGATGCCGCGTGAACCGAAATCCGAAATTTCTTCGTGATTCAAGCCCGCATCACGCATCGAAGAAATAGACTCCAAGCTCATTCCTCGTACACCAAAGTCACGAATATCGTCAGCAGAGAAGCCCTTTGCTCGCATTTGTTTCACGAAGTCCGGCTTGATGCCCAGAATAGCGAATTCTTTGATGTCTTCTACACGCAATCCTGCATTTTTGTACGCTTTTACTGTTTCGGGTTTAATACCGAGGACTCCGACTTCTTTAATATCTTCGACTTTGTAGCCAAGCGCCTTCATTTCTTTGATGTAACCGATTTTAATACCAAGCACACCATATTCCTTGATTTCGTCAACCGGTACTCCGGCATTTTTGTACTCTTTCACCGTCTCCGGTTTGATTCCCAGAACGCCAATCTCCTTAATGTCCTCGACTTTATAGCCCAGCGATTTCATCGAAGCGACATACGCGGGACTAATTCCCAAAACGCCATACTCCTTGATTTCATCGGTCGGAACGCCTGCATCTTTGAGTTCTTTTACCTTTTCGGGGCGTATGCCTAACACGCCAAATTCCTTGATTTCTTCCGATTTGATACCAAATTTTTTCATTTCTTCGACGTATTCCGGCTTAATACCCAACACACCTAGTTCCTTGATTTCATCCAGAGTATAGCCTTTTTTCTTCATGTCGGTAATGTACTCAGTTTTGATACCCAGCACACCGTACTCACGAATTTCTTCACCGTTCAAGCCCAGTTTTCGTGCCTCGCGGACAAAATCCGGTTTGATACCCAGAACAGCAATTTCAATCGCATCTTTTGTGGTAAGCTCCAAACCCGCAAGTTCGCGGAGCAAGTCGAGTCTGACATCGGTTACTGCCATTGCTATCAAGTCGCGGACATCCACGTCTTTGTAGCCAAGTGCTTTCAACTTTTCGCTAAAGTCTTTGTTGGGCTGGAACGTGTAGTTCCCACGCGCCTCGCCGCCTTTGGCATCACCTGAAAACACAAATGTACCGGATTCCTTCACGAGACGAAATTCCAATTCGCCGGAAAGTGAGCGAACACGGCTTGCTTCCAAGCCCTGCACTTCGTTATAGCGCAGACCGGTGTACATCGTGCTGTTGTAGTTTTTTCGTCCCCATTTGTTTTTGTACATAATCAGCGTCAGCGATTTTTCCTTGAACTTCGCTTCCCAAAATCCTTCGGTGCTGATAGAGTTGTCGTCCGACCAAAACGAGTGCGTTTTGCCGGAATCGTTTCGAGCAGTAGAATCCGGAATAGACGGCGTTGTAAGCGGAACAAGGCGAGCAGCAAGGTTTGATGCGGCAGCTTGCGCACGTTCTACAACCGGTTCGACTAAGGGCTTGACCATTGGTTGCAGCATCGGACTTGCGGTGAGCGAAAGTGCAAAAATAGAGGTAATAACAAGATATGCTGCCAGATATTCCAGTGAAAATGTGCGTTCCGGCTGCTTGCCAAGCAGGCGTTTGACGCGAGTGAGCAGGTGTCCGTCGTTTGCACCTACGCCGGCTGTGGCAAAGTGTGCTTCATCACTGGCAAGGGAACGTTCTTCGAGAATTGCCAGAGCGTGTGCCAGTGCGCGGCTGTCACCGCAAAGGTCGGCGGCGAGGTCGTCGGCAGCGTGTTCGCGTTCTTGGCGTACTTGCGACGACATCCACCATACGGCAGGGTGATAGAACATCACGGTTTCAATAACCGCTTGTAAAATGCTCATCAAATAATCCTGATACCGTGCGTGAGCAAGTTCATGGGCGATAATGGCTTCAATATGCGCCGTTTGCAAGCCGGAGAGAAAGCCCATCGGAACAAGAATAATCGGCTTGAGGAAACCGACAAGCATCGGCGCGTTTGCCAAGCCGGACTCCACGAGGAGCGGCGCACGGCGGAGTTTCAAGCGTTCGGCAAGTTCAGCAACACGGCTTTGCCACTCCGCACTTGCCGGATGAGCGCGAAAATGCTTCATGCGTTGCGCATAGACCATGCCGCCCAGAAAGCGCAATGCAAGACAAATTGCGCCCAAAAGCCAGATAAGCACCAGCGCGGGCAAGTATTCCTGCACACGGTCAAGCCAGATTGCCTCCCGTGAAATGCTCAAGGGAGCAAAGCGTAGAGCGCGAAAGCCCTTTTGCGCCGGAGTTTGAACGGTGCTTTCAGAAGACGGCGACGCTTTCTCTACTTGCACCGAGGCTGCTTCAAGCGCGGCATTGTCAACGGAAAGCGGCTCATAGAGAGCAATAAAGGTGAGACACGTCGCCGACATTGTGGTCAGCAATGCGATGGAAGCCGCCAGCGAGCGAGCGCGGGCAGAAGCACGGCGCAGCACAATCATCACCACGCCAAGCGTGAAGGCAATGAGCGTTCCCTGCCAAAGCGAGTGCAGAAGTGTCCAGCCGAGCGCGTCCGTCAGCGACGCGGGAAGTAACGTTTGAAGCGAGTTCATAGTGCAAATCCTTTTGCAAAAGAGAGTGAGAAACGAGTAAAATTATCGTTGATTATTATTGATTTCTTCGTCCAGAAGCGCCCGTATTTGCTGGAGTTCCGAGGTCGAAGGTTTACTTGTGCCAAGCGCTTGCACGACCAGATTCATTGCCGAACCGCGAAATACCGACGAAAGAAGTTTGCTCACAAAGGCGCTCTGCACATCGTCTTCGCGTACAGCAGCAGAATAGACGTGGGAACGCTGGGACTCATCGCGCGTCAGCAAGCCTTTGTCTGCCATGATTTGCATGAACTTGAGCGTTGTGGTGTAACCTATTTCGTCATTCCCTTTCTGCTTGTTCAGCGCTTCATTGATAGCGCGGACAGTTGCGCTGCCATGTTGCCACAAAACTTGGAGTATCTCCAGCTCTGCATCGGTGGGTTTGGGTATCATAGTTTTTTCCTTGAAGTGGTAACGAAATTATCATACGAATATCTTCGTACAATATTACGAAACGATTCGTAGAAAGTTGCAAAAAAATTGCATATCGTGAAAAATCTTCTGCACTTGCGAACGAAGATTATTTTTCGATAAACTTTCGCGCGTAGGCAGTGAAAGACTTGACTTTGTGCAAATTGCTATGTAACTTACGGGTGTTTCGTCAGTTACCGATTTGTCAACCATTTTCGACAAAAGGTGTTACCTTCCCAAAGTTTGCTTTTCATACCCCGGTTGCATCTGCAGCATCGCTTGCTTCTGCTTCTTCGCATAATCGTGCCGCCTCACCGGAGCAACCTCCTTATTCGCTTGGCGGGCGCGTACTGGTGCTGAATCAAAGTTACGAGCCGATAAGCGTCTGCAATATCAAAAAAGCAATGACCTTGCTGTTTTTGATGAAAGCAGAAATTGTCGTCACCAATGAAAAACGGAAAGTGCGTTCCATTCGGAATATCTTTGCGTGCCCCAGCGTTATTCGTCTCCGCCGCTACATCCACGTACCGGTGAAAAAAGTAGAGCTGTCGCGGAAAAATATCCTTCGACGCGACAACCACCAATGCCAGTACTGCGGCACACCCAAAGCCCCGCTTACGATTGACCACGTAATGCCGAAATCCCGTGCCGGAATGGACACGTGGGAAAATCTTGTCTGCGCCTGCGTGAAGTGCAATACGAAAAAGGGTAATCGTACTCCCGACGAAGCCGGAATGAAACTGCTCAAAACGCCTCGTCGCCCTAGCCACGTCACGTTTATCAAAAATATTGGCGGTGAAGTGGACGAAGGCTGGAAGCCGTATTTGTTTATGACCTAATTTTACTTTAGCACGTTGCGTTACAGTCGGCATAGTTCTTTAGGTTACGCGGGGTGTCGTTATTCAACCGGAAGCGGATAATCGCTTCCAGCGCTGTATATCTGCGGCTCTGCGCTTATGACGCTTTTGAATTATTGCCAGAATGGCTGGTGATGATACTGGCGTACGGAGCCTTGGAGAGGACTCCAACGACCATTACTTGACCACTATCGACTTTGCCTTTTCTCTGAGCGCCACGCTCAGAACCCAAGTATTGACGCGCTACACCGACCGAATTCCGCCCCTGCTTTTTGCATCCGTATTCGTCAATAATCAGCGCTTGCTCGCCATGTACTTCTGAAAGCGCCGTTTGGACATTCAGGACAACCTGCTTCTTGACCGCCGTAGCATCCCACGGGGCGGGGCAACTGAACCACTCTGCACTGAAAGTGCAGAGGTTTGATTGGGACTGAAAGTCCCTTTCGGATTTTAGTCAAAGAACAGAACGCTCTATTGCCATCTACAAACGACCTACATTTTTGCCTGCAACTCATTAGACAAAATTTACCAATAGTTCTTTGATTTTTCTTGTTTTACGCCCAAAGCACCTTTAACTCAGGCTTCCTGGGGGAAGAAATCAATCGAAGATTGGCAATTCCCGCGGCAATCTGCCAACGCCTTTGATGCTTCTCTTTGGTTGTTTTGCGCTGCCTATCCGAACAGGAACGGCAAATCTTGATGCGCCGTATAGTGTGCTCAATCGCTATCCGTCCCTTGCTTCGCACTTTGTTGGTCGTTTTCTGCGCCTCGGTTAAGGGCTTGTTCCGCAATGCTTTCTGCTGCAAGCGAATCCTCCGGCGTGGATGCCGTTTGGCAATGCTTTGATATGCGCTGCCGGGAAATAGCCGATCACACGATTGCCCATCAAGCCGACGATGCGGTGCAGTCCCTCGTTCTGCCGAAAACCTTTCCATTGCTTGAAATCGTGAACAGAGCCACCCATGCTAGCGGAAAGGTCGAAAATCAGTCCCGTCGGCGTTCCGAAGACCTGTACCTTGTGGGTATGCAGTTTTTTTTCCTGAATAGTCCCTGCGCTGTTCGTCGGCATCCTTGGGGCGCTGTTTTGCTTGCTCGGCTCCATCACCGATAGCAACGATGCTGAAGGATTCAAGGATTCGACCTTTTCTGCGGGCATCGCTTCTATACGGTCAGCAATGCTCTGACTCAGCGCTTCCGGTGTCGGCAAGGCTGCTTCGAGCCATGGCTCAATCCGAGCAATGATATTGCTCACACTTCCTTGGTCAATACCAAAGCAAGCACCGAGAACTTCTTGGACCATGTATTGCCGCTGATATAAAAGCGTGATACAGACCTGCTCAGCGAGGTCACGGCTTGTGCGCTCGTGCGGCGGGTACGGTCAGCATCCCATAGAACCTGTGTCGCAAGAAGTTCTTGTAAACGCAACTGGCTAATGCGCTGCACCAAATCATCAACGTTCTCAACGTTCATTCCAATAATCCGGGCAAATCGTTTCGGGTACTGGCGTAAATAGGCGCTTGAAAGCGGTGATTGGGAACGTTCGGACGTCATAATAAAAATATGCCCAATGAAACAAGGGTTTGTCGGTAAATCTACGCAACTTTATACATATAAACAGATTGTACTTACATTTTATCTATTGTCA
Organism: Candidatus Kapaibacterium sp.; assembly: GCA_025363605.1. GTDB lineage: Bacteria > Bacteroidota > Ignavibacteria > Kapaibacteriales > UBA4661 > PH2015. The sequence continues at coordinate 6,712 of JANYDO010000397.1, read as the reverse complement.
TTTCATGCAGACAATATCTTTCCTCAGGAATATTTAGAAGGCGGGCTATCAGCAGACATTTGGATAGTTGGACTCAGTCCGAAAGCAGCAATCGGCACTATCGAAAGACGTACACGAGAGCAGTTTGAAACTTTTAACCTAACTGGCGCTCTTATTTCCATGACTCACCGTCCCATTTTATTGGTCTCAAACGCTAGTCCAAAACTATGGGCTTTAGCCCAAGACTTTAGTTTCTACCAATGTTCCACAGGTAGCATCCATATTGAGTTGCAGGCAAAATGTAGGTCGTTTGTAGATGGCAATAGAGCATTCTGTTCTTTGGCTGAAATCCGAAAGGGACTTTCAGTCCCAATCAAACCTCTGCACTTTCAGTGCAGAGTGGTTCAGTCATTTCTTGGCAAAAACCGTACACCTTGGGAACATTTAATTCTGCTGCTCCGTCAAGCCATTAAAGCGAGTGTTGACAATAGAATTGTAGATAGAGCCAAACGTGTAATTGATGCCAAAATATGCCCAGTACGAAAAACTCGTTGGAAGCTGTCGCCCTTGCAGCAGAACCGTTGTCGTATTAAGATCGGATTTCGCAAGCGAGATTTGATCTTGAATCAGCGCTGCCGAGCCGTAGAGCTGAATAGACAAGCCTTCGGCAAGGCGTAAACTCAGTTGCGTATCGAACGTGACGCGATATTGGGAGAAATTATCAATGAAATTTGCGCTCCGCACTCCTGTATAAATTGTACCCCATTGCTGGGTTAAATCCAGCGACACTGCTAGGCGCTGATACGGACGTAACTCGTGCGTCCGGCTGAACACGGTTTCTTCCAGATAATTCAGTTGTTGCACTCCTGCTTCGTAGGAAATACGCAGTTGGCGATAGGTATTTTCGTTGTACGGAAAGACGTTGTACTCAATGACAGGAGCGATGCGATGGGAAAAATTGATATTGCGGAAAACAGAGTGTTCGCCAATATACAAGCCGCCCAGAGACCAGTGGTCACTCAGGCTGTGCGCATATACCGCATTTGCACCGTAAGAATCCGTCGCAGCAGAATACTGTTCGCCGTCAATGATGAACTCACTGGAGTTCCGACGAAAAAAGCCATTGGCAATGATTTTGTTCTCATTTGTGATGCGCCGCACAGTGAGAAAACCATTGAGCCAAATAAAACGATTATTCGATTCCCCGGAAGTATTCCCGTTTGCTCCTATGGTAAACGTCCAATAATCCCATGCGTCTTTGATAGCCGAAATCGTTGATTGCTCGCGCTTGGGGAACGTGAAGGACATTTTACTCCGAAGCGGCGTTTTCGCCACAAAGCGCACCAAACCTGCTTGCAAGACCTTGGCGAGCTCACTACGAATCATTTCATCGCTTGCCGATTGGTCGAGATTGAACTTGAGCGTATCCAACATTCCCTGAAATTGATGCTGACCTAAAAAATTTACCGTGAAAAGGCTACCATCGCTACCGGTGGCTTGGCGGATAATCAGCAGTTGTACGTCAGCTTGGAAGCGGTCACGAACAAAATTGAAAAACGACAATTCCGTTTTGACATAATCCTCAAAACACCATCCCGTGCAGTTGAGAAAGAGCTTTGGTGCACCACTGCTCATAGAATCAGTGACAGAACTGAGTGTCGAATCCGCTGAGGCTGTTTTCAATGGCGTATGGTTATTTGTCGAGTCCGTTTGCGCGGGAAGTTGCTGAAAAAGTATGACGACAAGGGCGGCGGCGATAGCAAAAGTAGCTTGCATGGGTGCTCCACAGATGAGTAGGTGTTGAGAATAAGGAAAAATAATTGCCTGCGGGGAAGAGGCGCGGCAAACAATACATCGCCTACGAAGAGTTTCGTAATGAGTTTCACAGGGAGACACTTTTTTTTTTCAAAGGTACGCTGCCTCTGAAAAACAGGGTCTTGTTATAGGAGCGCCTGAAAAGTAAGTGACTAAAGTTCTTTGGCTTCGCTGGCACAGACATTCCTGTCTGTGAGGTTTGAAGAGGTGTTCAAGGGCTACACAGACAAGAATGTCTGTGCCACCAAGAAAGGTTTAGTCACTTATTTTTGACCCGTTCCATATCACACCTCACCTTTGCGCGGTAGGAGAACTACAAACGTTGAGCCTTGCCCTTGCTCGCTTTCCACCCAGATTTGTCCGTTGTGCAGCTCCACCACTCGCTTGGTGATTGCCAAGCCCACGCCGTGCGAGGATTCGTCGCCTGTGGGACGTGCTGAAAGGCGCTGAAAAAAGCCAAATAATTTTTGTTTGTCTTCTTCGGTAAAACCGGGACCTTCGTCCTCAACCTCAAAGCGAATCATGTCGAGAAGAGCCATAACACGTACTTGCACCGATGCGCCGTGGGGTGAGTATTTGAGCGCATTGCTTACAAAATTTTCTAGCACTTGCTGAACAAGAATCGCATCGGCATACAGCGTAAAATCTTCGCCCGTGCTGGTGAGTTTGATAGTTTGCCCTTTTTCCTGAGCGCGGAGGCGATTCTGCTCGGCTGTGGCTTCAAGAAGTTTTTTCGCATTGCACGTAGATTTATTAACCTGAATCCTACCCATTTCCATTGCCGAACTCGCCAAAAGGCTTTCAATCAAGGCAAGCATTCGCTCACAAATCTCACGGATTCGCGTGCCTGACTCGGGAAATTCTTCGGCGGTAATTTCACCCATTTCGATAAGCTGCACCGCAGCAAGTACCGATGCGAGCGGGCTTTTGAGGTCGTGCGACACCACGCTCAGAAGCTCAGTCTTACGGCTATTGGCATCTTCTGCTTTTTTCAAGTTTGCTTCAGATTCGGCAAGTGCTTTTTCCAGTTGGGTTTGGAGACGAATGAGCTTGGTCTGCGTGAAGTCGCTAATGCGCGTGAGCTGCGTACTTTCGCGGAGCATCACTGCGTAGCGCTCTGCCAAGATGCGATATTCATCGTGCAGAGCAGGCAGCGTCAGGCTTTCGGTCGTCGCACCGCTTACTGCTTTGGCATGGTCGAGAAGTTCTTCTTCGGCGCGGAAGACGGAGGAATGTTCGCTGGTGGGCATGAATGCAAGCCTTGACGGTGAAGAGGCAAACGATTACGGCAGAATTTACACAAGCCTTCGGCATTGACAAAAAGAATTGTGCGACGAGTTATTCCACAAATTGCTCTCTGAAGCGCCTACACAATACGCCGTGCTGCAATACACTGCTCCAGCCATTCGCGCTTTTTGAGCAGTTCGGGAACGCTCATCTGCTCTTGCGCTTTGGTGAAGCGCCGAATAGCTGCGGTGTGAATTTTGCTTATCATCGTGCGCGTATCGGCAGCATTGCTGCTTTCCAGCACACGTGAGAGACGGGCAGCAAGAGCCGAACATTCCTGCCGAAGCATCTTTTCCCGCTCGGCAATGTTCAGATGCGCATCGTTATTTTCTAATCCTGCTGATGGTAATCCTTGAGGAACAATGCCTTGGAGCGGGTGATTTCCACGAAAAGGAAGGATGTTTTGAGTAGGTGTTTTTTTTGAAGAACGCTTCACAATAGGCGTAGGACGCAAATAGCCCTCGAAGAGCGTCAAACCGTGCGTTTCGATAGACTGATGCTCGACGGAGGTAAGTTGCCAGAGTTCGTTATGCGCCGGAGCATTCGTGCGAGAGCGCTGTTCGTCGCCCATGCGTGGCTTGCGAAGCGTTACCCCAATTTGTTCTTCGCTGGAAATCCAATCCAGAACTTGCACCAAATCGGCATCGTTGGAAGCGTAAATATCGCACACATTCGCCTCTTCGCTAAAATGGTCGTAGTACCTCATACCGCGAAAAATCTGCTGCATTGTTTTCGAGAACGCCCGCACCAAATCTGCCTTGACAATCACACTGATTGGCTTAATATCTGTGCCTTCACCAATCATGTCCACTTGCACCATCACATCCAAACGCCCGTCGCGGTAGTCCGCAAGCAAGGCACGGCGCTCTTCTTCTGGCACGTCCTGCCCGATACGCCCCGAGCGTACTTCGGGAAAGTGAGCTTGCACGTAGTCCAGCATTGCCTCGGCGTGTTTATTGCTCATCGCAATAACGAGCATTTGGTGCTGCCGTTTCGCGGTGGTGTACTGCTCTAAAACGTTTTGCTCCAAGGTACGTCGCTTCTCAAAAAAGCGTTCAAATGCCGGACGCAACAGCGCATCCAAATATACCTCGTGAAAACGAAGTTTTTTTCGGGCAAGGAACGCATCTACTTCGGCGCTACCTGCGGCTTCCTTACTGAGTTTATCGAGTGACAGTTCAACAATCTCGCCTGTATCGGTATTTCTTAATTTAACTGTATAGTCAATAACGTGAACCGCAACGCGCTTCAGAATGCTGCCTTCCGCGTGGGCATCGCGTAAAAGCGTCTCGTGGAGCGGAGTATAGAATTGTGTTTGCCGCCCATCAGCACCGGTGCGTGTTTCGGTCGGAACGCCAAAAAGAGATTTATTATCGGAGCGCATCGGCGTACCTGATAGCGCAACGCTGCACGTAAAAGGAAACTTCATAATGCTACCCGCCCACGAGCCGTCTTCCGAAAGATGATGCACCTCGTCGAACACGAACATACACGCCGCACCGAGGCAAAAGCGCTTCAATGCGTCATTCCCACCTTTGCCGCTTGCGTATTGGTATGTGGTGATGATAATGTCGGTGTGGAGATTTTTTAGGAACGTCCGCTCGGAATCCGCAACGCAGAAGGAGAGCGCCGGAGCGCCGAGCTTGCGAAAGACCGAGGCGAGTTCGCGGGCATCGGCGTATTGGTCGCGTAAATTTCCACGTGGCACAAAGACGACGAGCTTTTGAGCAATTCCTAGATGCCGTGCGATGGCAAAGGATGCAAGAGCGGTAATCGTTTTGCCATAGCCGGGCACAAATACGCCCAGATGCGACATATTCCCGCTCTGAAAGGCAAGAGCAAGTTTTTGTAAAAATGCAGTCTGCCCCGCACGAAGGCGGAAGCCTTCTTGGAGGTTGATGCCGGGAAGCGTTGGGGAGTGTACGTCGGAAAGTTGCCGAACAGATTCGTCGTCAACTTCGGTGAAAATTTCTGCGGAATGGAAAAGGCTCATTATGCTGCTGCTGTGTGAAACAAAGGCGAGAAACAACTCCTCCCTGCTTGAATTCAAGCTGCTTGAAACGGGCAACAAAGATAGAAAAACTTTCGGAAAGGAAAAACACGGGTTATCCACACTTCCCGCGAGCTAGTCTATGCACACAAGTCATAGAGAGCATTTGTGAGGCTTGTTTCAGGGTGAATGTTCTTTGAAAATTGTCCATACATCAAGCATTGGTGCGAATCGCTCGAAGCCTCGCCTCATGGTAATCGGTCCGGGCGGTGATTCTTGTTCCAGCCTCCCAACCGAGCAATCAACCAGATAGCGCAAAAGCGTCTTGGGTGGGTGAGGATTTTTCTGCGCCTTGGTCTTGCCTTCATATCGCGGAATCAACGCTTCGGCGCAGGCTTGCTCGTCGGGGCTAAAGAGAAATTCCGGTGCAATGGTGTTCGGAAGGTCTCGTGCGGTGGTGGCTTGTAAGAGCTTCAACGCCACGGCCAAGGCAAAGACGACCATATTTTGAAGAGCAATGCCTCGCTCAAGTTGGCTGTCCTCCACGCGCAAGCCTTCACTCCTCAAGCAAGCGAAAGAGTTGCTCAATCTGCCAACGACGACAATACCATCGTAAGGCTTGGTCAGCTTCTTCGGCAGTGCGTATTGGTAGCGTCGTGATAATACGCCACAGAACAGGTTCTTCCCCGTCGGGAAGCCCGTCGGCAGGCGGAATCTCTTTGGCTTCGATAACCCAACAGCACAGCGTTGGCGGTAAGGTTTTGTCTGCTCGCTTGGGGCGGCATATCTCCACCTTCACACTGCGTACCTCGCAGATGGCTTCACGACGCTTGCCGAATTGGGTACGGGTTCGCACTGCGCCTGCGAGAGAACACTGCTTGCGGCAACCTGCGCAAAAATACTCTGCGCACCTTCATCTGTTTGTCTGTTGCGGTCGGCGCGGGCGCGAAGCAGAAATCGGTTCGTCCGTCCGTACTCATGCCCAGTGTGTTGACCGATGCTTCCGATGCCAAGGCGTAGAGGTCGTACATATCGGACTCGCGGTCGCCGACCACCACTCGGTGCGCGGCTTCCCGCGTTACCGCCAAGGCTTCCCGCACGCACTCTACCCAGCGCGACGATTCTTTTTCGTGAAGAGGTTTCTTTTTGTACGCATCTTTTGCCTGTGTCCGATCCAGCGGCAAGCGACTCCAAATTCGACCGCCAAGACCGGATGAACAAAAAAGCCAAGTAAATCCTTTCCTTCTGTCCGTCCGAGATGAGGATCGTTGTCGGCATGAAGACCGCTCAGATGCTTGCGTTGTATGCTGCTGGTATCTTCTACAAGCAAGATACTCTTGTCCTTGACCATACGACGACATTCTTCCGAGAGCGCACGCAAACTCATCTCTGGGCGCACAGCGGCATTATTGAAAAAACGACACGCACCTTGGATTTCCGACCGTGAGGACGCAAATTGTTGGATGATGGCGGTGGTTTTCTTGCTCATAGATTCAAAAATTGGTTCTAAATGATTTCAGTTGGAAACGTCGGGTATAGATATAGTAACAATAAATGTCATACCGACGTATGTCGGTATCCATATCGAAAGAGGTAGTATCCATGCGCTTCCGATGGATGCCGACATACGTCGGCATGACA